>NZ_CP024768.1:4093694-4132335 GCF_011395035.1 Pantoea cypripedii | reverse complement strand
GCTTTGTTTACCGGATTCAGTTATGTCCTGCGGATTGAGGTCTGAAGGATTTTGCGCTGAAGCAAGGCGGCAAAAGAGACGGAAGGAAGGAGCATACATAAGTATGTGACTGACTTACGCGAATGCAGCCAACGCAGCAGCAGTGCAAAAGACACAGGACAGAGCAGAAAGAATTTGCCTGGCGGCTGTAGCGCGGTGGTCCCACCTGACCCCATGCCGAACTCAGAAGTGAAACGCCGTAGCGCCGATGGTAGTGTGGGGTCTCCCCATGCGAGAGTAGGGAACTGCCAGGCATCAATTTAAGGTATTTACCTGAAAAGGTAACACCGGTTATCAGCGAGACCCCGCTGGTAATGCAGTATTCGGTGGTGCGGTAGTTCAGTCGGTTAGAATACCGGCCTGTCACGCCGGGGGTCGCGGGTTCGAGTCCCGTCCGCACCGCCACCCTCATTTAGGGGCGTAGTTCAATTGGTAGAGCACCGGTCTCCAAAACCGGGTGTTGGGGGTTCGAGTCCCTCCGCCCCTGCCAGAAAACAATCCTTTGCTTAGGCAAAGGATTTTTTTTGTTCCAAATTTAGTGGTGAAGAGAGTTGAGCTTCACCAATATCCACTCAAACCCTTCCCGTTTTATTACCTCAATGTGTCAATACCGGATATTTAAGCAGCTGCCGAATATGCGCCTGCTGATCGCTATTCTGAAGCCATACCGCATATAACGGTCTGACAGCGACAGGTGTATCAGGAATAACCATCAGATCGCTATAAATGCCATGCCAGAAATCAGGTAAAAAGGCACAAGCGCCAGTCGTATGCAGCAATTCGCGGGTAACATGCGCCGAAGTTGTTGTTAATACCGGAACGTCATCACTGGACAGATAATTTTCATGTTGGTGAAAATCTGCTCCCCACTCCAGTTTAATGTAATCATATTTTTCACGTTTCTCAGTTTTCCGTGCACGAAATAACGCGAGTGAAATATGACCAATTTGCTGGCTGGTCAATTCATCCATTTTTGGCGCTTCAGTGGTGATCAAAAGGTCAAGCTGCCGTTCATGTAGCTGCTTTACCAGTAAGTGCCGTTGTGCAATCCGCGCCTCAAGATGCAGGCTTTCTCTGTTCTCATAAAGCGATTGTAGCCAGGGGGTTAGGTAGGCTTCCCAGAGTGAAGCACTAGCCCCGATAGAAAGCTCATGATGTTGCTGTGTGTGCGAAACTTCCTTCTTAGCCATCAACCAGGTACTCATCAGGCTCTCGGCGTAGGGCAATAAACGCTCACCTGCCGAAGTCAGCCGGATGTTATTACGATGACGAGTAAAAAGGTTAACGCCCAGCTGATTTTCCAGTTGGCGAATGCGGAAACTAACGGCAGATTGCGTGAGGTAAAGCGCTTCAGCAGCGCGCCCGAAATGACGTGTTCTGCTCACTTCGAGGAAAGTTTTCAGTAATTCCGTATCCACAGCATTCTCCCAAAAAATGTTTGTCGTATTGATTTAAATGTTTTGTTTTACACTCTGTCAAGCCTATCTAATACTCCGCGCCATAAATAGCACGGCCATATGAGAATCAGGAGCGTGTACAATGGCGGACAGCTTCGCAACAACGAATCGTTTCTTTGATAACAAACATTACCCGCGTGGTTTTTCGCGTCATGGTGATTTCACCATTAAAGAAGCTACGCTTCTTGAGCGCCACGGTTATGCCTTTAATGAACTGGACCTGGCAAAGCGTGAGCCGGTGACAGAAGAAGAGCGATTATTTCTTGAAGTATGTCGTGGTATTCGTGAGCCGCAAACGGAAGCTGAACGTGTATGGTCGAAATATACCGCACGTATCAAGCGTCCCAAGCGTTTTCACACGCTTTCCGGTGGTAAACCGCAGATGGACAGCGTCGAAGACTACAGCGACAGCGAAGACTAAGATAACGGGGCCAATGCCCCGTTTTTTTATTCCAGGCTTTTGTGCAGAAAAATCATTAACCGATCGATACTGCGATACCCAACCGCCTCCTGCAGGTGAGGGCGGGTAATCTGCGGTTCTCCCGCCAGATCCGCGATAGTTCTTGCCACTTTCAGGATGCGTTGCCAGGCACGCACTGATAACCCCAGAGAATTCAACACGTCTTCAAGCCACTTCGCATCATCCTGAAGCAACTGACACCAACGCTGAATGTCCTTATTGGATAAGTGCGCATTCACTTTACCGCTGCGATCGATTTGATGCTGTCGCGCCGCAAGAACCCGTTGTAGCACATCGGCACTGCTCTCGCTGCGCTGCTGTTTCTGGCTTAGCGTGCCGTTGGGCAGGAGCGGGATCTCCAGTGACAGATCGAAACGGTCGAGAAAGGGGCCGGAAAGACGACTCAGGTAGCGTAATACCTGCTGCGGCGTACAGCGATTATGCGTGCCCTGATAATGACCCGTTGGGCTGGGATTCATCGCTGCAATCAATTGAAAGCGGGCAGGGTAAGTTACTTTTGCCCGGGTTCGTGATATCGCGATCTCTCCGGACTCAATCGGTTCCCGCAGAGAGTCCAGAACTTTGCGTTCGAATTCAGGCAGCTCGTCCAGAAACAGTACGCCATTGTGCGCCAGAGAGATTTCTCCCGGACGCGGCAAAGAGCCACCACCGATCAAGGCATACAGTGAAGCGCTATGATGTGGCGCGCGAAACGGGCGCTTACGCCACTGACGATGGATATTGCCGCTACTGACAAGACTGGCAATTGCCGCGCACTCCAGCGCTTCCTGGTCGCTCAGCGGCGGCATGATGCCGGGTAAGCGGGTGGCCAGCATGGTTTTCCCGGTTCCTGGCGGACCGAGCAGCAGCAGGTTGTGCCCGCCAGCCGCAGTGATCTCCAGCGCGCGGCGTCCCTGTTCCTGACCAATGATATCGCTCAGGTCCTGTGTCTCTCTGTTGGGCGCTTCAGGTTGGTAGTGGGCGACGGTTAACTCTGCCTGGTTATGGAGAAAAGCGCAGATCTCAAGCAGATCCTTGCCAACGAGGGTAACGCCTTCTCGGATTAAACCCACATCCTGCTGATTTTGTTCAGAGAGAATCATTTGCCTGCCAGCATGCAGTGCCGCCATCGCTGCCGGAATGGCGGCCTGAACGCCACAGAGCGAGCCGTTTAGCGTTAATTCACCCAGGAATTCATATTGAGTGAGTTTGGCGTCTGGAAGCTGCTCTGAGGCTGCGAGAATCGCAATGGCGATCGGCAGGTCGTAGCGCCCACCCTCTTTAGGCAGATCAGCGGGACCAAGATTGATCGTGACGCGCTTCGCCGGAAAGGCAAAACCGCTGTTGATGATGGCGCTGCGAACCCGCTCCCGCGCCTCTTTCACCGTTGTCTCTGGCAAACCGACCAGTGTTAAAGCGGGCAGGCCGTTACTGATATGCACTTCCACTGTCACCAGTGGTGCCTGAACGCCCAGTGCCGCGCGTGTTAAAACCCGGGATAAAGACATAACCTCTCCTTGTTAGCCCTATCCTGCGCGCTTCACCTTGCGAGATCGAATCGTGATGATAATAACTGCGCACCCGATTCCATTATTTCGTGGTGTTTTGCCGCACGTTTATCGCTTTTGGAAGCAAGTTTCCAAAGTAAGCATGGAAGATTACGTCGCGGTCGTAATGAATATTTATCACGAATGTAAATAACCCTTTACTTACAAAGTGATAACCGCGACTGAGACGCAGCGTCATAAAAATTTCTGATGAAAATTATTGTCAATGCACGGATAACTATGGTAACTCTGTAGGTATTACTTCGAACAATCGAAAAAACGAACAACACATGAAAGCCCTTCTACAAGTGATTAGCCTAGTCGTGATTAGCGTGGTGGTGATTATTATCCCACCGTGCGGGGCTACGCTTGGAGAAAGAAAGGCTTAAAAATCAAGCCCGGAATTCCAAAAACCCCCGCACCGAAAGGTCCGGGGGTTTTTTTTCGACCAGGCAAAATATCAGCGAATCATCGAGGAACAGATAATGAACAGTAGCATAAAATTCTGTTGTTCCCGCAGGGATACAGGAGAATAACCATGACAGGTGCACAGTGGGTAGTTCAGACTTTACGCGCGCAGGGTGTTGAGACCGTGTTTGGATATCCTGGTGGTGCCATCATGCCAGTGTACGATGCGCTCTACGATGGCGGCGTGGAACACCTACTGTGTCGGCATGAGCAAGGTGCGGTGATGGCGGCGATTGGTTATGCGCGTGCCACGGGTAAAACCGGCGTCTGTATCGCTACCTCAGGCCCGGGAGCGACCAATCTGATCACCGGATTAGCTGACGCGATGATGGATTCCATCCCGGTGGTAGCGATTACCGGGCAGGTCGCTTCCTCTTTTATCGGTACCGATGCGTTTCAGGAAATTGACGTTCTCGGTCTGTCACTGGCCTGCACCAAGCACAGTTTTCTCGTCGAATCCCTTGATGATTTACCTTCAGTGATGGCAGAAGCCTTTGCCATCGCGCAGTCTGGCCGTCCTGGTCCGGTGCTGGTTGATATCCCGAAAGACATTCAGGTTGCCAGAGGTGAACCGACACCACGCCTGCTGCCGGTTGAAGAAGCGCCGATCCACTCGGCACAGCAGATCGCCGAAGCGCGCGCGCTGATGGCCCAGGCGAAAAAACCCATGTTGTATATCGGTGGGGGCGTGGGTATGGCGCATGCCGTTCCGGCACTGCGTGCTATGGCGATTGATACCGGCATTCCGATGGTTGCCACTCTGAAAGGTTTGGGCAGTGCCGATGCCAGCAGCGAAGTCTACCTCGGTATGCTGGGGATGCATGGCACCAAGGCGGCCAACATTGCGGTGCAGGAGTGTGACTTACTGATCGCCGTCGGCGCACGTTTTGACGACCGTGTCACCGGTAAGCTCGATACCTTCGCGCCGCACGCCAGTGTCATCCATCTCGATATTGACCCTGCCGAGCTGAACAAACTGCGCCGTGCGCACGTTTCGTTACAGGGCGATCTCAACCAGGTGCTGCCCGCACTGAGCATGCCGTTGCAAATCGACGCGTGGCGCACCGAAGTGAAAATGCTGAAGGCGGAATTTAGCTGGCGTTACGATCATCCGGGTGAAGCGATTTACGCGCCGCTGCTGCTGAAGCAACTTTCTGACCGTAAAGCGGCCAGCGACGTGGTTACCACCGACGTTGGTCAGCATCAGATGTGGGCGGCACAGCATATGTCGTTCAGCGCGCCGGAAAATTTTATTACTTCCAGCGGCCTCGGCACCATGGGCTTTGGCCTGCCAGCAGCGATAGGCGCTCAGGTAGCCCGCCCGAACGACACCGTGATCTGCGTATCCGGCGACGGTTCCATCATGATGAATATCCAGGAACTGGGCACCATCAAGCGCGGCAAACTGCCGGTTAAAATCCTGCTGCTGGATAACCAACGTCTCGGTATGGTGCGCCAGTGGCAACAGCTGTTCTTTGATGGTCGCTA
Source organism: Pantoea cypripedii (assembly GCF_011395035.1). Taxonomy (NCBI): domain Bacteria; kingdom Pseudomonadati; phylum Pseudomonadota; class Gammaproteobacteria; order Enterobacterales; family Erwiniaceae; genus Pantoea; species Pantoea cypripedii. The sequence continues at coordinate 4,126,876 of NZ_CP024768.1, read as the reverse complement.
CAGCGAAACCATCCTGACTGATAACCCCGATTTCCTGACGCTGGCCAGCGCGTTTGATATCCCCGGCCAGCGCATTACCCGTAAAGATCAGGTCGACGCCGCCCTCGATGCTCTGCTGAACAGTGAAGGTCCTTACTTCCTGCATGTTTCGATTGATGAGCATGAAAACGTCTGGCCATTGGTGCCACCAGGTGCCAGCAACGCAAACATGATGGAGAAAACCGCATGAACCAGCATCAATTGTCTATCGAGGCCCGCTTCCGCCCTGAAATATTGGAACGCATTTTGCGCGTCGTGCGCCACCGTGGTTTCCAGGTATGCGCCATGAACATGGCATCAGCCGCGAATACGGAAAACATTAATATTGAAATGACCGTTGCCAGCCAGCGTTCAGTCGATTTACTGTCTTCGCAATTAAGTAAACTGATGGATGTCGCTTGCGTCCAAATCCAACAACAGACAACACAACAAATCCGTGCCTAGTCGCGAAAGGAAATAACAATGAGTACGAAGAAAGCAGACTTTATTTGGTTCAATGGGGAGATGGTTAAGTGGGAAGACGCCAAGGTTAGCGTCATGTCTCACGCGTTGCATTACGGTACTTCTGTGTTCGAGGGCGTGCGTTGCTACGACTCTCACAAAGGTCCGGTGGTGTTCCGTCATCGCGAACACATGCAGCGTCTGCACGACTCCGCCAAAATCTACCGCTTCCCAATCAAAGCCAGCGTAGATGAGCTGATGGAAGCCTGCCGCGAAGTACTGCGCGTCAACAAACTGAAAAGCGCCTATATCCGTCCGCTGGCGTTCGTGGGTGACGTGGGCCTGGGTGTGAACCCGCCAGATGGCTACACCACCGATGTGATCATCGCCGCGTTCCCGTGGGGTGCTTACCTGGGTGCCGAAGCGCTGGAGCAGGGTATCGACGCAATGGTGTCTTCCTGGAACCGCGTTGCACCGAACACTCTGCCGACTGCGGCAAAAGCCGGTGGTAACTACCTGTCTTCTCTGCTGGTAGGTAGCGAAGCGCGCCGCCACGGTTATCAGGAAGGTATCGCTCTCGACACCAACGGCTATATTTCAGAAGGGGCCGGTGAAAACCTGTTCGAAGTGAAAGATGGCATCCTGTTCACGCCGCCGTTCACCTCTTCTGCACTGCCGGGCATCACCCGTGACGCCATCATCAAACTGGCAAAAGACATGGGTATCGAAGTGCGCGAGCAGGTGCTGTCACGCGAATCATTGTACCTGGCTGACGAAGTGTTTATGTCGGGTACTGCGGCGGAAATCACTCCGGTACGCAGCGTAGACGGTATCCAGGTTGGCGCAGGCAAATGCGGTCCGGTGACCAAACGCATTCAGCAGGCGTTCTTTGGCCTGTTCACTGGCGAAACTGAAGACAAATGGGGCTGGCTGGATCCGGTTAACGCATAACAAGACTTTTCGCGGGCGCACCAGCGTCCGCGTGCCCTTTCTTACTGGAGTAAATAGAGCATGCCTAAGTACCGTTCCGCCACCACCACCCATGGCCGTAACATGGCGGGTGCCCGTGCCTTGTGGCGCGCGACAGGAATGACCGACGCCGATTTCGGTAAGCCGATTATCGCCGTGGTCAACTCATTCACCCAATTCGTGCCAGGCCACGTCCACCTGCGCGATCTCGGCAAACTGGTCGCTGAACAAATCGAAGCGGCTGGTGGTGTGGCTAAAGAGTTCAACACCATTGCAGTGGATGACGGTATCGCCATGGGTCATGGCGGCATGCTGTATTCACTGCCTTCGCGCGAGCTGATTGCCGACTCCGTCGAGTACATGGTTAACGCCCACTGTGCCGATGCGATGGTCTGCATCTCCAACTGCGACAAAATCACCCCCGGGATGCTGATGGCGTCACTGCGCCTTAACATCCCGGTGATCTTTGTTTCCGGTGGCCCGATGGAAGCGGGTAAAACCAAGCTGTCTGACAAAATCATCAAGCTGGACCTGGTGGATGCGATGATTCAGGGTGCCAACCCGAATGTCAGCGATGCCGACAGCGAGCAAATCGAGCGTTCCGCCTGCCCGACCTGCGGTTCCTGTTCCGGTATGTTCACCGCCAACTCGATGAACTGCCTGACCGAAGCGCTGGGTCTGTCGCAGCCGGGTAACGGTTCGTTGCTGGCAACCCATGCCGACCGCAAAGATCTGTTTATCAACGCGGGTAAGCGCATCGTTAACCTGACCAAGCAATATTACGAGCAGGACGATGCCCGTGTGCTGCCGCGTAACATCGCCAGCAAAGCGGCTTTTGAAAACGCCATGACGCTGGATATCGCCATGGGCGGTTCCACCAACACCGTCCTGCACCTGCTTGCCGCAGCTCAGGAAGGTGAAATCGACTTCAATATCTCCGATATCGATCGTCTGTCGCGCAAAGTGCCGCATCTGTGCAAAGTGGCACCGAGTACCCAGAAATACCACATGGAAGACGTTCACCGTGCCGGTGGCGTTATCGGTATCCTCGGCGAGCTGGATCGTGCCGGTCTGCTGCACACCGACGTGCGCAACGTGCTGGGTCTGAACCTGCGTGAGACGCTGGATCAGTACGACATCATGCTGACCAAAGACGAAGCGGTGAAGAAAATGTTCCGCGCGGGTCCGGCCGGTATTCGTACCACTCAGGCCTTCTCGCAGGATTGCCGCTGGGACACGCTGGATGACGACCGTCAGGAAGGGTGTATCCGTACCCGTGAGTTCGCGTTCTCGCAGGATGGCGGTCTGGCGGTACTGTACGGCAACCTGGCGGAAGACGGTTGTATCGTGAAAACCGCCGGTGTGGATAAAGAAATCCTCACCTTCAAAGGTCCGGCCAAAGTTTACGAAAGCCAGGATGATGCGGTTGAAGCCATTCTCGGCGGTAAAGTTGTCGCCGGTGATGTGGTGGTGATCCGTTACGAAGGGCCGAAAGGTGGTCCGGGCATGCAGGAAATGCTGTATCCAACCACCTACCTGAAATCGATGGGCCTCGGTAAAAGTTGCGCACTGATCACCGATGGCCGTTTCTCTGGCGGTACTTCCGGCCTGTCCATCGGTCACGCTTCACCGGAAGCAGCCAATGGCGGCACCATCGCGCTGGTGAAAGACGGCGACATCATCGAAATCGACATCCCGAACCGTGGCATCAAGCTGGCGGTACCGGAAAACGAACTGCACGCACGTCGTGAAGAGGAAGAAGCGCGTGGCGATGAGGCGTATACGCCGCATGGCCGTGAGCGCCAGGTTTCCTTCGCGCTGCGTGCTTACGCATCACTCGCGACCAGCGCTGACAAAGGCGCGGTGCGCGATAAGTCCAAGCTGGGAGGCTAACAGATGGCTGAGTCTCAACCGCTACCCGCGGCGCCGTGCGGCGCGGAGTATTTGCGCGCGGTATTGCGTTCACCGGTGTATGAAATCGCGCAGGTGACGCCGTTACAGAAAATGGAAAAAATTTCATCGCGTCTCGGCAACACCATTCTGGTGAAGCGCGAAGATCGACAGCCGGTGCACAGCTTCAAGCTGCGCGGGGCATACGCGATGATTGCCGGGCTGAATGAAGAGCAAAAAGCGCGCGGCGTGGTGACGGCATCAGCCGGTAACCATGCGCAGGGCGTGGCGCTCTCGGCCAGCACCCTCGGTATCAAATCACTGATTGTGATGCCGCTGGCCACGGCAGATATCAAGGTTGATGCAGTGCGCGCATTTGGCGGTGAGGCTTACCTGTTTGGTGCCAACTTCGACGAGGCAAAAGCGAAAGCGATTGAGCTGGCGGAGCAGCAGGGTTACACCTTCGTCCCTCCGTTTGACCATCCGGCGGTGATCGCCGGACAGGGCACGCTGGCGATGGAGCTGCTGCAACAGGACGCGCATCTCGATCGCGTGTTCGTGCCCGTCGGTGGCGGTGGTCTGGCGGCCGGTGTGGCGGTGTTGATCAAGCAGCTGATGCCGCAGATCAAAGTGATCGCCGTCGAGTCGGAAGATTCGGCCTGCCTGAAAGCGGCGCTGGATGCCGGCCATCCGGTCGATCTGGCGCGCGTTGGCTTGTTTGCTGAAGGCGTGGCGGTAAAGCGTATCGGCGACGAAACCTTCCGTCTGTGCCAGGAATATATCGACGACATCATCACCGTGGATAGCGATGCCATCTGTGCGGCGGTGAAGGATTTATTCGAAGATGTGCGTGCGGTGGCGGAGCCTTCCGGGGCACTGGCGCTGGCAGGGATGAAAAAATACATCCAGCAACACGACATCAAAGGCGAACGTCTGGCGCACGTCCTCTCCGGGGCGAACGTGAATTTCCACGGTCTGCGCTACGTCTCCGAACGTTGCGAACTGGGCGAGCAGCGTGAGGCGCTGCTGGCGGTAACCATTCCTGAACAGCAGGGCAGCTTCCTGAAGTTTTGCCAGACGCTGGGTGGCCGTTCAGTGACCGAGTTCAACTATCGTTACGCGGATGCCGACAACGCCTGCATCTTCGTCGGCGTGCGTTTAACGCGCGGGCTGGAGGAGCGCAGTGAAATCATCAGCCAGCTGACGCAGGGTGGCTATAACGTGGTGGATCTGTCTGACGATGAGATGGCCAAGCTGCACGTGCGCTATATGGTGGGGGGGCGTCCCTCCAAACCGCTGCGTGAACGTCTGTTCAGCTTTGAATTCCCGGAAGCGCCCGGCGCGCTGCTGAAGTTCCTGCAAACGCTGGGTACGCACTGGAATATCTCGCTGTTCCACTATCGCAGCCACGGTACGGATTACGGTCGTGTGCTGGCGGCGTTTGAGCTGGGTGAGGATGAGCCGCGCTTTGAGGAGCATCTGATGGCGCTGGGCTATGACTTCCACGATGAAGTCAATAACCCGGCGTTCCGCTTCTTCCTCGCGGGTCAGTAATTACAGCAGGTTCCAGAAAGCATTGATAAGCGGCTCCCCGAGCCGCTTTTTTTGTACGCACACGCCCAATTCCAGCGGCGCAACGGACTCGACATTCTCCAGCACCAGCACGCGATTACGCACCGGCTCCGGGCTATTTTCCAGCACCACATCCGGCAGCAGCGCAATGCCACAACCGAGCGCAACCATCGACACAATCGCTTCATGGCCCGATACCGTGGCATAAATCAGCGGATTGGGGATACGGCGGCGGCGGAACCACAAATCAATACCGCGTCGCGCAGGCCCTTGTTCCGGCAGGATAAACGGAATCAGCGACCAGTCCGGCTCATCCTGTGTCGCCTGGCTGCGCACCGGGCAGGGCAATGCCGGGGCGATCAGCACCAGCGGAATCAGCCCAAGTGGCGTAAAATCTATGCTGGCGGGCAGCGATTCCGGGCGACCGGCAATCGCCAGATCGGCTTCACCGGATTGCACCATCTCGATTGCATCTGCCGCATCACCGGTGGTGAGTTTGATTTCTACCTGGGGATGCTCGGCACGAAAGCGATCGAGGATCGGTGGCAGATGGCTGTAAGCCGCCGTCACCGAACAGAACAGGCGTAGCTCGCCACTGAGAGACGGGCCGTTCAGGTCCATCACATGACGCAGTTGCTGATATTGCAGCAGGGTTTGCTGAGCAAACTGACGCAGCCGTTCACCGGCTTCGGTCAGCGTCACCGTGCGGTTATCACGCAGAAACAGCGCGTGGCCGACATCCTCTTCCAGGCGCTGGATCTGGCGCGACAAGGTGGACGGACTCACATGCATGGCACGCGCCGTGCGGCCAAAGTGGCAGCTTTCGGCCAGATGGAGGAAGAGTTTCAGGTCTCGTAAATCCATGCGCGGGTAACCTCAAAGTAATATTGCAAATCCTGCAATGTGGCGTTGTTAATATATCAATTTAAGCAACAGATTTCCTGTCATATGATGGGGTCATTCGCGGCGCTACTGATAACGTCGTTACTGAACAAAACAAACACAACATCAAACCGGAGTACCCATGGCTAACTACTTCAACACATTGAATCTGCGCAACCAGTTAGCGCAGTTAGGCAAATGTCGTTTCATGGCACGCGATGAATTCGCGGATGGCGCAAGCTTCCTGAAAGGGAAAAAAGTGGTCATCGTTGGCTGTGGTGCTCAGGGTCTGAACCAGGGTCTGAACATGCGCGACTCTGGCCTGGATGTGTCTTACGCGCTGCGTGCTGAAGCGATTGCTGAGAAACGCGCTTCTTTCCGCAAAGCGACTGATAACGGCTTCAAAGTGGGTACTTACGAAGAGCTGATCCCGCAGGCGGACCTGGTGGTTAACCTGACGCCGGACAAACAGCACTCTGCGGTGGTTCAGGCAGTACAGCCGCTGATGAAAGATGGCGCAGCACTGGGCTACTCACACGGTTTCAACATCGTTGAAGTGGGCGAAACTATCCGTAAAGACATCACCGTGGTGATGGTTGCGCCGAAGTGCCCGGGTACTGAAGTTCGTGAAGAATATAAGCGTGGTTTCGGTGTGCCGACCCTGATCGCGGTTCACCCGGAAAACGATCCGAAAGGCGAAGGCATGGCGATTGCGAAAGCCTGGGCTTCAGCCACCGGTGGTGACCGTGCAGGCGTGCTGGAATCTTCTTTCGTTGCAGAAGTGAAATCTGACCTGATGGGTGAGCAGACCATTCTGTGCGGCATGCTGCAGGCGGGTTCTCTGCTGTGCTTCGACAAGCTGGTGGCAGAAGGCTTTGACGCAGCTTATGTTGAGAAACTGATTCAGTTCGGCTGGGAAACCATCACCGAATCACTGAAGTTTGGCGGCATCACCCTGATGATGGATCGCCTGTCTAACCCGGCTAAAGTGCGTGCTTATGCGCTGTCTGAGCAGCTGAAAGGCATCATGGCTCCGCTGTTCCAGAAGCACATGGATGACATCATCTCCGGTGAGTTCTCTTCCGGCATGATGGCTGACTGGGCTAACGACGACAAAAACCTGCTGACCTGGCGTGAAGAGACCGGTAAAACCGCGTTCGAAACCGCACCGCAGTTCGAAGGTAAAATCGAAGAGCAGGAATACTACGACAAAGGCGTCCTGATGGTCGCGATGGTCAAAGCAGGCGTTGAGCTGGCGTTCGAAACCATGATCGACGCGGGCATCATCGAAGAGTCAGCTTACTACGAATCACTGCATGAGCTGCCGCTGATCGCTAACACCATCGCGCGTAAGCGTCTGTATGAAATGAACGTGGTTATCTCTGATACCGCAGAATACGGTAACTACCTGTTCTCCTTCGCGGCGGTTCCGCTGCTGAAAGAGTTCATGACCACCCTGCAACCGGGCGACCTGGGCAAAGCAGTGGAAGGCACTCAGGTAGACAACGCGCAGCTGCGTGATGTGAACGAAGCGATTCGTCAGCATCCGATTGAAGCGGTTGGTCGCAAACTGCGTGGCTACATGACCGATATGAAACGTATCGCGGTAGCCGGTTAATCCGTTTGCTCCACAGTTTTCAGCAACGAAAAACCCCGGCTTGCCGGGGTTTTTTTATATCTCATCATCTGTAACGGCGCGATAAATCGCGCCGCTACGGGCAATAAAAAACCCGGCCAGCGCCGGGTTTCATGTTTACCACATCAGCGGCATCAAACCGCTTCATACAGCGTCTGATGGCTGGTCTCTTTACAGGCAATCAGCGCAATCAGCGTCAATGCCGCCATCGAAGCCAGATAGAAACCGACCGCCTGCAAACCATAGTTGGCGTTCAGCCAGGTGGCGATATAAGGCGCAACGGAGGCACCCAGAATCGACGACAGGTTATACGAGAAGGAAGCACCGGTATAACGCACTTCGGTTGGGAACAGTTCCGGCAGCAGCGCACCCATCGGGCCAAATGTCAGGCCCATAATGCTCAGGCCGAGCAACAGAAAGCCCATCACCAGCACCTGAGAACCAGAACCCAGCAGCGTCGGGAACATAAAGGCAAAGGCGATAATCATCAGGGTAATGGTGATCATGGTTTTGCGACGACCAAAGCGGTCAGCCAGCAGACCAGCAATCGGCACCATCACACCAAAACCAATCACCGCCACCATCAGCATCCACAGGAAGCTATTACGAGAATAACCCAGGCCAACCGGCGCAGGTGCGGTGCCGTAGCTCATGGAATACACGGTCATGATATAGAACAGCGTATAAGTGGCGAGCATGATAAAGGTGCCGAGGATGGTTGCCAGCAGATGCTTGCTCAGCAGCGTGCCAATCGGCACACGTACCTGTTTTTTCTCTTTCTTCACTTTGGCAAACACCGGGCTTTCGTTCAGCGAGACACGCACATACAGGCCAATAATCACCAGCACCGCAGAGAGAATAAACGGCACACGCCAGCCCCACTGCATGAATTGTTCGTCAGTCAGCAGCCAGGAGAGCAGCAGGAAGGTACCGTTAGCGAAGAAGAAGCCAATCGGCGCGCCAAGCTGCGGGAATGAACCGTAAAGCGCACGTTTTTTTGCCGGGGCATTTTCGGTCGCCAGCAGCGCAGCGCCACCCCACTCACCACCCAGGCCCAGACCCTGACCAAAACGCGCCAGCGCCAGCAGCAGCGGTGCAGCCACGCCAATGGTCTGATAGCCCGGCAACAGGCCGATCACCACGGTAGACACCCCCATGGTCAGCAGTGAGGCGACCAGGGTGGCTTTACGGCCCACGCGGTCACCAAAGTGGCCAAACACGGCAGAACCAATCGGACGCGCCACAAAAGCGATGGCGAAGGTTGCCAGTGACTGCAGCGTTGCGACGGTCGCATCGCCCTGCGGGAAGAAAATATGAGGAAAAACAATAACCGCCGCAGTGGCGTAAATATAAAAATCGAAAAATTCGATGGCGGTGCCGACAAGAGACGCAACGACCACTTTGCCGCGGGAATTGACCGGCGTGTCGTCTTGTTTTTTGTCGATTGATTCGGTGATGGAGGCTTGCATAACTGTTTCTTAATTGTAAATAGAAACAAAGAATCTTACGCACCTGTATTGCGTCATTCAATGGCGAAAACCCGCGTCATAACAGGCTTTTTCGGCGAAAAAGAGGATAATTTCTGAGTTCACGCCATCGGCGGCGAATGGAAAGGGTTACAGCCAATTTTTTGGCGGGAATCTCTGCAAAAGGGCCAAATAAAAGTGACCCTTTAGCGATTCCTGCTGTCTTTTGCCGCAAAAACAGTCTGCGGGAAACATTTTTTGCTGTTGCGGCAAATGTAACGAACTGCGGCAGCTTAATGTTGCTGGTGGGGCTGCGGCATTTCTTTATCGTCTTTGTATTTGGCGGTGGCGATCCAGGCTGCGCAGAACAGCGTCAAACGCGCAAAGAAGTAGAAAAAGGCCATCAGACCCAATACCGAACCGAAAGCCGCACCAGACGGTGATGTCGCCAGCTTCGGCAGGGTAATTGTCATGACAAACTTAATCACCTCAAAGCCAATGGCTGCCAGCAACGTGCCACGGAACAACGCTTTTTTGCGTGGCTTGTGGCGCGGCAGTATCCAGAAAATCCACAGAAACAGCAGATAGTTGGCAAAGATGGAGATGCTGAGAGCAATGATGGTCATCGCCGGACGCAGCCAGTCAATATGATCCAGCCCCAGCGCCTGCACAATTGCCGCCTGGGCGGCACCGGCAATCGACGTCAGCGACAGGGTGATCACCAGCGCCAGCATCAGGCCGGTGAGCGAGATAAAGTCGCGGATGTATCTCTTCCAGAATTTCTCCTGATCATCCGGTTTACGCTCCCACACATCGCGGGACTGGGCGCGAATCGCCTCACGCAGATTTCCCATCCAGTTAATCCCGGAATACAGCGCCAATAACAACCCGGTCAGGCCGACGGTGGCGCGTTGCTGAATCGCCGTGTTTACGGTGCTTTTCAGGGTATTGGCCAGATTGGGATCGCTGATACTGTTAACGATTTTGTTGATCAACTCCGTGAGTAAATCCTGATTCGACGCCAGCACAAAGCCCACCGCCGCAAAGGAGACCATCAAAATCGGTATCAATGAGAGAAACGAAAAATAGGTAATGGCGGCACCGAACTGGCTGCCGAGGCGATCGTTGAATCGCTCCAGCGCGCGCAGAAAATGCGCCACCGCCGGGATGGCCTGAAACCAGGTCGCGAACCGCGAGACACGTACAATCGAGCGGTCCACGTGCTGATTACCGGTTTTGAGATCGATCAGCGGCTTGGGTCCAGCCGCCTGTTCCTGATTATCTTTGTCTGTCATAGACGTTCATCATCCTGTTCACTGCGAAATTTACATTATAGTCCGTCAGGTCACGTACTCCTGCAGAACCTGGCTCAGCCACTCCATAAACACCCTGACGCGTCGTGCCACATTGCGTCGGTGGGGATAGAGCAGGGAGATCGGCATCGGTTTGGCCGCAAAGTGATGCAGCACCTCCACCAGTTGCCCGGACTCCAGCAACGGCTGCACACCAATGGCCGGAACCTGAATAATACCCAGTCCGGCGATACAGGCGGCACGATAGGTTTCGGTGCTGTTCACCGTCACCACGCCGCCGGTCTGAATGAAATGGCTTTGTTTACCATCAAAATATTCAAAACCCGGCGATGGCTGGCCCAGCTGCTGGGTGTAATGCACCATGGCGTGTTGCGACAGATCTTCCAGCCGCACCGGCATGCCGAAACGGGAAAGGTAATCGGGGCTGGCGCAGTTAATCAAGGCATGGGTTCCGATTTTACGGGCAATCAGACCGGAATCTTTCAGTTCACCGACGCGGATGACGCAGTCAAATCCCTCACGGATCACATCCACCTGACGATCGCTGCTGCTAAGCTCAATCTCGATACCAGGGTAGTGCTGCAAAAACTCGGGCAGGCGCGGCAGGATAAAACCGGTTGCCATGGCAACCGACATATCGACGCGGAGTTTGCCGCTGAGTGTCGCCGGGTCATGCTGAAACAGGCTATCCATATCATCCAGCATCGACAGCAAATCGAGGCAGCGATCGTAATAAACCAGCCCATCCTGAGTGAGGTGGACACGGCGCGTAGTGCGATGCAGCAGCCGTGTACCCATTTGATTTTCCAGCGCCTGCAACTGACGCGATACGCTGCCTTTCGGCAAACCGAGACTTTCTGCTGCGCGGGTAAAACTGCCCATTTCTGCCACCCGCACAAAAACCTGCATTGCGTGAATTTTATCCATGTTGTTCACCGATTGTTGTTGTTAGTGAAACAGTGCAGCGCATTACAACGAGTTTATAGATCAGACTTCAGAGAATATCCTTTAAACGAGTTCAATTTTGCAACAGGAGCGAATCATGAGTCACAAAATTGCGTTGATTACCGGTGGCAATCGCGGTTTAGGCAAGAATGCGGCACTAAAACTGGCGGCGAAAGGCACGGATATTATTTTCACCTACCGTAGCCATCAGGAAGAAGCGCAGGCGGTGGTGAAGGAAATTGAAGCGCTGGGTGCGCGTGCCGCCGCGCTGTTGCTGGATGTCGGTGACACCCGCCAGTTTGAGGGGTTCAAAGACCAGGTTAAAGAGACGCTGCAAAAGCTGTGGCAGCGTGACAACTTTGATTATTTAGTGAACAACGCCGGTCACGGTCATTATAAGTTGTTCAGCGAGACCACCGAAGATGAGTTCGATGCACTGGTTAACGTGCATTTTAAAGGCCCGTACTTCCTGACGCAGAAGCTATTGCCGCTGATTGTCGATGGTGGCCGCATTCTGAATATCTCCAGTGGCCTGACGCGTATCACCTATCCGGGTTCCGGCACCTATGCCTCAATGAAAGGGGCGATGGAGGTGCTGACGCGCTACCAGGCGAAAGAACTGGGCGACCGTGGTATCCGCGTTAACATTCTGGCTCCGGGAGCGATTGAGACTGATTTCGGTGGTGGCCGCGTGCGCGACACGAAAGAGATCAACGACACTATCGCCTCGCTCACCGCGCTGGGACGCGTGGGATTGCCGGATGATATCGGTGATGCCGTCAGTGCGATTCTGAGCGATGAAACCGGCTGGATCACCGCCCAGCGTATCGAAGCCTCAGGTGGCCAGGCGCTGTAACCCAAACCGGCGCAATAAATTGCGCCGCTACAGATACGTGCATGTGTCGTAGCGGCGCGATTTATCGCGCCTCAGAGTTCGATGGTGCCTGCGATGACCGTCACCGTCTGCCCGCCAATCCAGATGGCTTCTGATGTGAAACGTACCTGAATACGTCCGTCACGCTGAATCACGCTACCCTGGCGGGCGCGATAGTCAGCGGTGTGCCCCTGGGCGGCAAAATAGCGCGCCAGACAGGCGTTGGCGCTGCCGGTTACCGGATCTTCCACCAGAATACCGTTCTCAATAAACAGGGCGCGGATTTCATACTGCTCGCCTTCTCCCTGTGGCAATGGACCGAACGGGGCAATGCCATTCACTTTGGCATGTTTTTGCAGGCGTTGCAGATCGCTGGCATTGACCTGAATCTCCCGCACCGCCTGGGCGCTGGTCATCGGCAGCAACAGCCAGCGAATCCCCATATCCACCACCGTCGGTGACTGTGCCGTATCCAGCGCATCGCTATTGATGGCGCTGCCGATCAGGGCATCCTCGAAGGAGGTGAGGGTAGCAGCCGGAGCGGCAAACGCCAGAGCACCATCAGCGCCGATGTTAACGTCAACCAGCCCGACACCGCATTCCTGCACGATTTTACCCGGTGTTTTCAGCGGCCAGCCCGCCTCCAGCAGCGCATGGGCCGTGCCAAGAGTGGGGTGCCCGGCAAACGGCAACTCGCCGCCAGGGGTAAAAATACGCACGCGATAATCCGCCGCCGCGTCTTCGGGCGGTAACACAAAGGTGGTTTCTGACAAATTGGTCCAGCGCGCAATGGCAGCCAGCTGCGTATCACTTAATCCCTGCGCGTCCATGATCACCGCCAGCGGGTTACCGCGAAAGGCTGATGAGGTAAAGACATCCACTTGTTTAAACGCGACCTTCATTGTCACTCCTTCCTCGTTGAGGTTGTCTGAAATCCGGATTTACATGATGCTGATTGCTAAAGGTAATCAATAGGGCTATGAATAGATTAACAATTATGCAACCGGAGTTCGCTATGTTAAAAATTCTTGGCCGCACATCATCAATTAATGTGCGCAAAGTTTTGTGGCTGTGTGCAGAGCTGGATATTCCTTACGAGCATGAAGTCTGGGGTGATGAAAACAAATCGTTGCACTCGCCTGAATTTATGGCGCTCAATCCCAATGCCATGATCCCGGTGATTATCGAAGACGATTTTGTCCTGTGGGAATCCAATGCCATCCTGCGTTATCTCGCGACCAGCTACGGCGGCGAGTGGCTTTATCCGGAAAACCCGCGCGCTCGTGCCCCGATCGATCAATGGACGGACTGGCAGGCTACTGAACTTAACACCTCATGGCGCTACGCGTTTATGTCACTGGTGCGGAATTCACCGGCACATCAGGATGAACGCCTGCTGGCAGCTGCCTGCAAGGGCTGGAACCATACAATGGGCATTCTCAACCAGCAGCTGGAAAAAACCGGGCGCTACGTCGCAGGGCGCAACTTCACGCTGGCGGATATTCCGATCGGTCTGGCGGTGAACCGCTGGTTCGAAACCCCGCTCGAACATGCCGATTTACCGGCGGTGCGCACCTATTACGAACGTCTCACCGAGCGCGAAGGCTACACCACCTGGGGCCGTAACGGCACACCCTGATCCTGACCCGGCGGCAGGCCGCTTAATTCACAGGCCAGCGCGCCGGTACGCTCCAGCGCCCAGGTATAACGCGCGTCGAATGGGTAGCAGCAGGAGAGGCGCAGCGCATGGGTGTAGCGTTCGCTCAGCGAATAAAGCGCACCCGGCGTGAGACAAATTTGCTCCTGCAACAGCCGCTGAAACATCTCCACGGTATCGACTTTGCCCGGCAACTCAACCCAAAATACAAAACCACCGCGCGGCAGGGTCGCGCGGGTCCCCTGGGGAAAATGTCGGGCGATAATGCCGCGCGCCGCATCCAGATTGGCAGCATAACGGCGACGCAGCGTGCGCAGATGGTGATCGTAACCGCCACTGGCAAGAAATTCCGCTAACACCTCGCTCAGCAGACGCGATTCCGACATCGACGACACCGCCTTCAGACGGGCAATTTTCTCGTGAAAACGCCCGGCAGCCGTCCATCCCACACGAAAATCCGGTGCCACGGTTTTGGTAAAACTGGTGCAATAAATCACCCAGCCATCGCTGTCGAACGCCTTAACCGGCGGTGATAACGGCCAGTCAAACTGCAATTCATCGTACAAGCCATCTTCGATCAGCGGAAGATGGTAAGTGTTTACCAACTTCGCCAGACGCTTCTTATTTGGCAGCGGCATCACGTAGCCCAGCGGATTCTGTGCCCCTGGCATGGCGATCAGCGCCTGAATGCGTTGTTCCTGTAGCAGCATCTCCAGTGCGTCCAGAGACAATCCCTGCTGCGGGTCGGTAGGGATTTCCAGCGCCTTCAGGCCCAGCGAGGCCAGCAGCGGGAAGAGGAAGAAGTAGGTGGGCGATTCCAGCCCGACGCAGTCGCCAGGTTTGGTGACTGCCCGCAACGCCAGTTGCAGCGCTTCCATACAGCCGTGGGTGAGGGTGATGTCATCTACCGTCAGATTGATACCAACATGCAGGCTGCGGCGGGCAATCTCCTCCCGTAAGCGCTTACTACCGGGCGGAAGCACGTAGCGCCCGATAAGGTCCGGATCGCGCCGCAACATCGAAGCGGTAATACGACTCAGCCGGGCGGCGGGGAACAGTTCGCTATCCTGGGGGCACGCCAGCGAGATGTTGGTGTAATCCGGGTTATTCTGCGCGGCAAACACCTGCTCAATCAGTGCCAGCTTTTGTGCGCTGGGATCATCCTCTTTCGCCCGCATTTTCTGCACCGGACGCGTCACCGCAGGCAATACGGTGCGCACGTAATACCCGGACTGTGGGCGTGCTTCAATCAGGCCGCGATCTTCCAGGATTTGCCAGGCATTCAGCACGGTATTGATACTGACCTGATGTGATTGCGCCACCCGGCGAATCGCAGGTAAGCGTTTACCGGGCTTGAGGGTGCCCTGATGGATTGACTCGGCAAAGCTATCGGCCAGCTGCTGATACAGCGTCTGACCGGTTGAAAGAGGAAGGGACACAAAAGCCTCCAGACACGATGGGTACAATTTAATTTCTGGCAAACTGTAACCATAACAATAGTCATTTTGTGTCTCTGTTTCCATTGTTCCTTCACGATTAGCATGAAGCCATGTTGACCAATCAGGAACTGCATCATGCTCGATCCCTCTTTCTTCAGTTATGTCACGGTTATGTCGATCACACCGGGTCCGAATAACCTGCTGCTCGCTACCTCCGGGGTCAATTTTGGCCTGAAACGCACCCTGCCGATGGTGTTCGGCATTTTGCTGGGGTGTGCGGTGCAGGTGGTGCTGGCGGGAATGGCGCTGGAAGTGTTGCTGAACTGGATGAGCGCGGTGCGTCTGCCGTTGACGCTGGTGGGTTGTGGTTATCTGCTGTGGCTGTCGTGGAAGCTGTTTCGTGCAGGTGCACCGGAAATGCGGGAAAGCGCACGTCCGATGACCATTCTGGCGGGTGCCTGTTTTCAGGCGGTGAACCCGAAAGCCTGGCTGATGGCGACCAACGTGGCGCTGATGTACGCCAACAGCAACGGAGTGATGGCGGTGGTGCTAGGCTTCGCCCTGCTTAACCTGCCTTGCATTCTGATTTGGGCGGCACTGGGGGATCAGCTGCGTAGCCATTTGCAGGTGGCGTGGAAGCGCCAGGCGTTTAATAGTTTGATGGCGTTGTCGTTGGTCGCAACCACGGGTTGGATGTTGTACGACGCGATCTCGCTTGCTTCGGTGTGATTTCGTTCGCCATTTTGCGGCTTTTTGCGCGATAAATCGCGCCGCTACAAATAACTGCACGCTGTTGTAGCGGCGCGATTTATCGCGCAATTCAGATAGCACGGGCTTGCAGGCGGTGGTGTTGGCGGCATGCGCAGCGCCGAGCGCAGAGGGAAGGCCAGGACGAGCCGCATGGATGCGGCGAGAGCGCGGCATGAGCCATGGATGGCGAATCCGCGTGGTCCGTCAGGCCTGAGAGATAAGCGAGGGAACAGCGCGAAGCGCTGCGCGAGGACGCCGCAGGGCGCGGATTGCTAAGGCCCGCGCCATCGGGCCTTAGCCCGTCCGCCTGCACGGCAGTGCTGAAACTGCCTTATGTATGGCGGCCGGAACCCCTGCGGAGCAAAACCGCTGGACGATCTTATTTCCCCACGACGTGCGCCGTCTCGCGCCCTTCATCGTTCGCCGCCATCGGCGTCACCGGCGCATAATCAAGTTGCAGCACGCGGCTGGTGTCAGCCAGCACTTTCTCCGTCAGCGCTACATCACCATTCAGCTTGCGACCCCATGATGGCAGCACTGCGCGGATTTTGGTCTGCCACTCAGGCGAACGCATCTGCTCCGGGAAGGCTTTGGCCATCAGCTCCAGCATAATGGGAGCTGCCGTTGATGCCCCCGGTGAGGCACCCAGCAGTGCAGAAATCGTACCATCCTCAGACGTGACCACTTCGGTGCCAAGGCGCAACACACCGCCGTCTTTCTCATCATTTTTGATGATCTGCACGCGCTGGCCTGCCGTCACCAGACGCCAGTCTTCCTGCTTCGCCTGCGGCACATAGGCACGCAGAGCTTCCATACGGTCGCTGTCGCTTTGCAGAACCTGATCAACCAGATATTTCACCAGGTCGAAGTTTTTCAGGCCAACCTGCATCATCGGCATCAGGTTGCTGCCGTTCATCGCGCCGAACATATCCAGCAGCGAGCCTTGTTTGAGGAACTTGGTGGAGAAGGTGGCAAACGGGCCAAACAGCAGCACCTGCTTGCCATCCAGCACGCGGGTATCGACGTGCGGCACCGACATCGGCGGCGCACCGACGGAGGCTTTGCCATACACCTTCGCCATATGCTGCTGCACCACCTCCGGGTTTTCCGTCACCAGGAAAGAACCCCCCACCGGGAAACCGGCGTAGCCTTTCACTTCAGGGATGCCGGATTTCTGCAACAGCGGCAGGGCGGCACCGCCCGCGCCGATAAACAGCTGACGTGCAGTGAGCAGACGGCTTTCACCGCTGGCCAGATTGAACAGGCTAACCTGCCAGCGGCCATCGCTCAGACGCTTGATATCACGCACTTCCTGCTGCATGCGCAGGCGGAAATTGGCTTTCTTCTCCAGCGAGGCAATCAGCTGACGCGTGACTTCACCGAAGTTAACGTCAGTGCCCATTTCGGTCCAGGTGGCGGCCACTTTCTGCTTTTTGTCGCGGCCATTCATTACCAGCGGGATCCACTGAGAAATCTGTTCGCGCTCTTCCGAGTATTCCATACCCCGGAACAGGGTGCTTTTCTGCAACGCGTGGAAACGTTTGCGCAAAAATTCAACGTTATCATCGCCCCAGACGAAACTCATGTGCGGCGTACTGTGGATAAAGCTTTTCGGATTGCGCAGGTTGCCTTTCTGCACGTGATACGCCCAGAACTGGCGGGAAATCTGGAACGATTCGTTGATCGCCACCGCTTTAGCAATATCGATGCTGCCATCCGCCTTTTGCGGCGTATAGTTCAGCTCCGCCAGCGCAGCATGGCCGGTACCGGCATTGTTCCAGCCATTGGAAGACTCTTCCGCCACCGTCGTCAGGCGTTCGACCATCTCAATTGACCAGTCCGGCTCCAGATCCTGCAACCAGGTGCCTAAGGTAGCACTCATTACGCCAGCGCCAATCAACAGCACATCGACGTCTTTTCGTTCCTGAAGGTTAGCGCTATCCATGCCAGCGGCGCTTACTGCCAGCGCCAGATTTACCGCAGTTTTGCTCATGAGGCGACATCTCCTCTCTCTGTTGACCTGAAGTTCAACAGGTTCGCAGGCGAAACAGTCACGCTTCTTTCGAGCGCGTCGTACTGTTTCTCAAAGGTTAAGACTCAGGTTAAGTCGTGGGGGTGCTAACGGTTAACTGCACGTTATGCATAGTCATTCGAATATAACATTCTCGTATCGGAATTAAACGTTTGTTTATTTTTTAAATGCAGAAATGATTCAGCATAAGAATTAATCAGTTCAACCCGCTTGTCATAAGGGATTTTTATCCCCTAATCAGGTGGTTACGAGAAGGGTAATGTTGCGACATTGTGAGTGGGTTGTACAGATCAGAAAGTGGCTAACACAAAATAGTTAACATTAACTAATTGAAAATTATGAATTTAACAAAATTTGATTTTTTATGCGGTTTTTATGTTGCGCAATATTTCGCCGTATTGTGTAAAAATAATGTTACATTTGTGTGGTAGCAAATCTGGGCGCGCAGTGACGCGCCCGTCAGAAGATTTTTCAATCACGCGGTGCACTGTCGGGCAACTTTTTCAGACTGATCGCCAGCCGGTTATAGGTGTTCATCAGGCCGATCGCTACGTTGAGATCAACAATTTCCTTATCGCTAAATACCGCCTGAACCTGGGCAAACAGCGCATCCGGCGCGCCCCGGCTGGAAATCAGCGTCAGACTCTCTGCCCATGCCAGAGCCGCCTGCTCACGCGCATCAAACAACGCGCCTGACTCATGCCATACCTGGGTTAACACAATTTTATGCCACGGCATGTCTGCTTTATGCAGCGCCTGGGTATGCATGTCGATGCAGTAGGCACAACCGTTGATCTGTGAAACCCGCAGAAAAACCAGTTCCAGCAGGCTGTGCGACAGGTCAGTCTGCGACAGGTAACTATAAACGCCACCTAAGGCTTTCATTGCCCCAGGGGCGGCACTGTAAAAATCGATACGCTGGCTCATTTTCCTTACCTCAATCAGTTATGGTTGGCAGGTGCATTGTTCATCGCCTTATGGAGCAGCAAAAGTGCCAAAAAATGACAAAAACAGTGGCCCATTGGCGCTGACGCTGGATCGCGCGGATACGCGTGGTTTAAGTGAACAGCTGCGGCAGGTCATCAGCAGCGCGATTGCCGACGGGCAACTGACGGCAGGGACCCGATTGCCTTCCTGCCGCGATTTGGCGGCGCAGCTGGGTGTGGCGCGTGGCACGGTGCGTCGTGCCTATGACATGCTGGTCGATAGCCAGCTGCTGGTGGCGAAAGGGGCGGCGGGAACCTTCGTTGCAGCGGCAGCGCTGACCCAGCCGCCGCGTGCACCAATAACGGCAGCGGGATCGCCACTGCTGGATATGATCTATGACTTTGACACCCCGCCACTCACTTTCCAGATGGGCGTGCCCGCCAGCGACGCCTTCCCTGCTAAGGTCTGGACGCGCGTCCTGCAACGTCAGGCGCGACAACAGGCCAGTCAGTCGCGTGGCTATCCCGATCCGCGCGGCAGCCTGGCGCTGCGGCAGGCACTGGTGGGCTATCTGGCGGTGGCGCGCGGTATTCAATGCCAGGCGAGCCAGATCCTTATCACCAACGGCTATGCGGGCGCGCTTGGGTTGATCGCGCTGGCGCTCGGCTTGCACGGCCAGCAGGCATGGATGGAAGAACCTGGCTTTATGCTGGCGCGCGCCGCGTTGCAGCAGATGCATGTGACGCCGGTGGGTATTCCCGTCGATGACGAGGGGTTGCAGGTGACAGAGGGCATGGCACGCGCACCTGATGCCGCCTTTGCGCTGGTCACGGCAGGGCAGCAGGCTCCCCTTGGCGTTACGCTCTCGCTGCCGCGCCGTCAGGCATTACTGGCCTGGGCCAGCAGCCAGCAACGCTGGATTATTGAAGATGATTATCTGGGGGAGTTGCAGCTGGGCAGCCGTGCCGCTCCGGCGCTGGCGGCGATCGATAGCGAAGGGCGGGTGATCCACGTCGGCACCTTCAGTAAAACCCTCAGCCCCAGCCTGCGTCTTGGTTTTGTGGTGGTGCCGCCAGCGTTGGCCGTGCGTTTTGCCGATACCAGCGCTTTGCTGGCTCCGGCCTCG
Source organism: Pantoea cypripedii (assembly GCF_011395035.1). Lineage (NCBI taxonomy): Bacteria > Pseudomonadati > Pseudomonadota > Gammaproteobacteria > Enterobacterales > Erwiniaceae > Pantoea > Pantoea cypripedii. Next base: position 4,106,918 of record NZ_CP024768.1, on the reverse strand, counting down.
TCAGCGCTGCTGCATGACGCGGTGGCGGAATTTCTGCGTGAGGGACATTTCCTGCGCCATTTACGCCGAATGAAGCGGGTCTACCATGAGAGGCTGGAGGGGATTGTCGCCGCGTTACGTCCGCATTTTCCTGATGTGCAGCGCGCCGGGCTGGCGGTGATTATCCGCTTAGCGGCAGGCACGCCAGACCAGCAAATCGCGCGTGAGGCACTGGCCTACGGCCTGGCACCTGCGCCGTTATCGATCTGGTATCAACGCGAATCCGGGCGGCAATACGGTTTCCTGCTGGGGGTCACCCAGCTACCGCGTGAAGGGTTTGCGCGCTGCGCCGAACGACTGAAATGGCTGGTGGATGCCCATCAGCGGCGAATGGACCAATAAAAAAGCGCATTCTTGTGCCTTTTTCTGGTCCATCGTGAGGATTAAGGTACGCCTCATTGCCATCAATGAGGAACCTTAGCCATGAAATTGTTACATGTTGATGTGAGCCCGAAAGGGGCCAAATCCAACTCTCGCGCACTGAGCCGTTATTTTGTCGAGCGTTTGCAGGCGCACTCGCCTGAGATGCAGGTGGATTATCTCGATCTGGAGCAGCATCCGGTGAGTCATGTCACGGGGGAGTTTGCCCAGGCGACCTACACACCAGAAGACCAGCGCACGCCACGGATGAAGGCCGTGCTGGCGGATTCGGACCGCTTATGCGAGCAACTGCTCAATGCCGATGCCTTATTGTTCGCCATGCCGATGTACAACTGGAGTATGCCATCCGCGTTTAAAGCCTATATTGATGCCATCATCCGCACCAATCTGACTTATCACTTTGATGAACAACAAAATGTGATTGGCAATCTCACGCGCCAGAAAGCGCTGTTTATCACCACGCGCGGAGCCAGCCTGCAACCGGGTTCACCCTATGCAGGGATGGATGCCTTAACGCCAGCGCTGCGCGCCGCCTTTGGCTTTATCGGCATCCAGGCTCCGCAATTTGTTAACGCGGAGCCGCTGGCGTTTGCCGATCAGGCCGCCCGTGAAGCCGGTTTAGCCCAGGCCTACCGCGATCTGGATGGGGTAGTGGCGCAATGGGCCGGGGTTACTGCCTGAACCAGCGACGCCAGACGAAGCGAATAACGAAAAACTCAACCGCGCCCAGCAGCAGAAACCACAGGCAAAACACAATGGTGTAAAGCTGATTAAGATCCTGCAAATGGAACCGGGTTTGCAGGCTCTTTGCCATCGCAAGGCTAAATGCCGGTGCGGGCAGCAGCAGCGCAGAGAGAAAGCCCAGCAGCAGAATACCGCCAGGGATAATCAGGGTTTCTAACGGATTTTTCATCGCAAAATTCCACAGCAAATCGCGCGGGCATTAGCGCACAAAGCCCGGCGGGGTGCAATCCCCGGGGTTGTCAGCCCAATAATTTTCTTCTATTCCATTCACTTAGCGACATTTTTAGCGAGAGTTAAGAGTTATAGCCTTTGCTATACTTAAATCCATGATTTTACTGTCTTTTTTTTGGTGATTTTGCGTGGTAGACTGCGCGCACTTTTTCATTACTGAACAATAAATGCAGACAAACCTCAGGCTTTCTCGCCTTTTGGTCTGCGTTGACTGAAAAATCATGACATTTATCGCAACCCTGATTCTGGCCTTTGGTATGTCGATGGACGCCTTCGCCGCAGCACTTGGCAAAGGCGCATCCCTGCATCGCCCGGATTTCAAAGAGGCGCTGCGCACCGGTCTGATTTTCGGTGTGATTGAAATGCTCACCCCGCTGATTGGTTGGGCAATTGGCCTGGCGGCCAGCCGTTATGTGATGGCCTGGGACCACTGGCTGGCATTCGGCCTGCTGACGTTACTCGGTGGTCGTATGATGATGGCTGGCTTCAGCCAGACCGCCGGTGAACCTTGCGAACCACCACAGCGTCACGGTTTTATGGTGCTGGCGTTAACCGCGGTGGCGACCAGCCTTGATGCGCTGGCGGTGGGTGTTGGCCTGGCATTTTTACAGGTCAATATCGTGCTGACTGCCCTTACCATCGGCGCTGCCACCACCATCATGGCGACCACAGGCGTGCTGGTTGGCCGCTTTATCGGTCCGGTGATGGGCAAATGGGCGGAAGTGTTGGGGGGCGTTGTCCTAATTTGTATCGGTTGCACCATTCTGGTGGAACATATGGGTTGGTTCAGTTAAGGTTTTAGTCATTAGCGGATTGTGCAGTTGCTTAAAACCTTCGTTTTTGTGATCTACTTCAAAGTTTCTTGCTTAGAAAACAAGCTGGGGCTATACTTTTTTTAGTATTTCTCAACTTATTTTTAATCAGGTGCTTTATGAAACGGTTCTTCAAATACGTGTTTCGTGCTTATGTTGAAACTTACAAACACGTACCGCCGGGTGCTTTAAACTAAGTACCCCGCACGCAACCCTCGATAATCGCGGTCAGGGATCGACCGGTGATTATCAATGATTTTCTTATCTCTCCCGCCCGTTATCTCCTCATTTTTCCCCTGAAATCGCCACTTTGCCGCTGCTGTCATCAGATTTTGATCTGACTATAGCCTCAGGTTATACCCTATAACTAAACAAGCATTCGTCACTCCTTCCCGCTGCATGAAATAGTCAGCTCAGGTCCTATTCACCTGTCTGACACGAGAACATCATGCTGATCCCTCAACCTTATTTATTGTTTCTTGGCGACGTTACCGATCCACTGGCAGCAAAAACCGCGCGCGGCATCCATGTCTGGCGTCCGGAGCAGTGCGTGGGCGAAATCAAACTGCCGGGCTGTAGCGTTAGCCTTGGTCTGGAAGAACTCGACATTGCCACCGCCAAAGCGCGCGGGGCGAAAACCCTGGTGCTCGGTACCGCCAACGCCGGTGGTTATCTGCCGCAGCACTGGCTGGAAACCGTGTGTAGCGCCATCAAAGCCGGTATGAATGTGGCCAGCGGCCTGCACCATCGTCTGGTGGATGAGCCGGAACTGGTGGCACTGGCGCAGGAATATGGCGTCGAGTTGTTCGATATCCGTCATATGCGTCCGAAACTGGATGTCGGCAGCGGCAAGAAGCGCAGCGGTAAGCGTGTACTTACTGTCGGCACCGACTGCTCCGTCGGCAAGATGTACACCTCGCTGGCGCTGGAAGCGGCGATGCGTGATATCGGTATGAAGGCCGATTTCCGCGCCACCGGTCAGACCGGTATCCTGGTTGCCGGTGCCGGTATCGCCATCGATGCCGTCATCGCCGACTTTATCGCCGGTGCGGTGGAAGCCCTGGCTCCGGCTAACGAAGATGACCACTGGGATATCGTTGAAGGCCAGGGGTCGCTGTTCCACCCGTCCTATGCCGGTGTGTCGATGGGCCTGATCCACGGTGCGCAGCCGCACTGGCTGGTGATGTGCCACGAAATGGGCCGCCCGCATATGCGTCATCTGCCGCATCAGCCGATGGTGAGCCTGAAAGATTGCGTGGACGCTAACTTCCGCGCGGCTGCCGTCACCAGCGATTCGGTACAGCTGGCAGGTTTTGCCATCAACACCTCAAATTACAGCGAAGAAGAAGCGCGTGCTTACTGCGCCGAAGTCAGCGCCGAATTTGGCGTACCGGCCACCGACCCGGTGCGCTTTGGTATCGCTGATATCGCCGCGTTACTGAAGGAGCGTGGCTAAGATGCGGCGTATGCAGATTGAAGTGCTGGAGCTGCCGCTGGCGCGTCCGTTTGCCATATCGCGTGGCACGCGCACCGCAGTGACGGTCATCCGCGTGACTCTGGAGCAGAACGGCTTTATTGGTCGCGGCGAATGCACCCCCACGCCGCGCTACGACGAAACGCCGGAAAGCGTTAACGCTGAACTGGAAGCGTTGCGCGCCGACATTGAAGCGGGCCTCAGCCGTGTCGATCTGCAAACCCGCCTGCATGCCGGTTCAGCGCGTAATGCGCTGGACTGCGCGCTGTGGCGGCTTGATGCGGCGCTGGCGAAGCAATCCTTCTGGCATCTGACGCAGCAGGAGCAGCCGATTTCGGTGATCACCGCCGAAACCCTCAGCCTTGATTCGGTCGCCAACATGGCCGCCGCGGCGGAAGATGCGGTATCACGCGGCGCTATCCTGCTGAAAATCAAACTGAACCGTGAAGACATCCTCGAAAAAGTGGCCGCCATCCGGGCGGCGGCACCCCATGCCACGCTGATTATTGATGCCAACGAAGCCTGGTCCGGTGTGGATTTGCACAGCCTGCTCAACGCGCTGCTGCCCTTCAATATCGCGATGGTCGAGCAACCGTTACCGGCGGGTCAGGATCAGGATTTACAACGTTTCACCCATCCGATTCCGGTGTGCGCCGACGAGAGTTGCCACACGCGGGAAGACATTGCGCAGCTGCGTAATCGTTACGAGATGATCAACATCAAGCTGGATAAATGCGGCGGATTAACCGAGGCACTGGCGATGGTGGAAGAAGCGCAGAAACTGGATATGCGTCTGATGGTGGGCTGCATGCTGGGGTCTTCGCTGGCGATGGAAGCGGCGCTGCCGGTGGCGATTGCCGCTGAGCATATCGATCTCGATGGCCCGATCTGGCTGGCTGCCGATAGCTCGCCGTTCCTCTCCTATTCCCAGGGCCGAATCTGGCTATAACCCGCACGCGGAGCAACGATGACGGACACTTTACTTATGCACAACGCCGCCAGCGTTGCCGGTTCCGCGACGGCGCCGGTCCTCGCTATTTCGGATCTCAGCGTCAGCTTTCGTGGCCGTAGCGGCGTCAGCCAGGCGCTGAAAGGCATCAATTTTTCGATTCATAAAGGGGAAATCGTGGCGGTGGTCGGCGAAAGCGGATCGGGCAAATCGGTGACCTCGCTGGCGGTGATGGGGCTGCTGGCGGCCTCGGGCCGTATTGATCGCGGCTCCATCCAGTTTCGTGACCGCAAAGGTCAGCTGCATCAGCTGGAAAAACTCAACGAAAACCAGCGCCGCGCGTTGCGTGGCCGCGAGATGTCGATGATTTTTCAGGAGCCGATGACCTCGCTGAATCCGGTGTTACGCGTCGGCGATCAGCTCACCGAAGCACTGCGTGATCAGCATATTTGCGGCAAAGCCGAGGCTGACGCGCGCGCCCGTGAACTGCTGCGCCAGGTGCGCATTGCCGATGTCGATCGCGTGATGAAAAGCTACCCGCATTCGCTATCGGGTGGGATGCGTCAGCGCGTGATGATTGCCCAGGCGCTGGCCTGCGATCCGCAGTTGCTGATTGCTGATGAACCCACTACCGCGCTCGACGTGACGGTGCAGGCTCGTATTCTGCACATCCTGCGCGATCTGCAACGCGCCAAAGAAATGGCGGTGCTGTTTATCACCCACGACATGGGGGTGGTGGCGGAAGTGGCCGATCGCGTGGTGGTGATGTATCGCGGCGACGTGGTGGAACAGGGAACGGTGGCGGAAATCTTCAACGCGCCGCAGCATCCTTATACCAAAGCCTTGCTGGCTGCGGTGCCCAGACTCGGTGATATGCGTGAACACGCATGGCCGCAGCGTTTTCCGCTGCTCGGCGCGCAACCGACCGATAACGCCGAACAGCGCACCGCGCGTTATGACGATAAACCGTTGCTCGATGTACGCGGCCTGAAAGTCTATTACCCGATTCGCAGCGGCATTTTCTCGGCGCTGACTCATCAGGTACACGCGGTGGAGCAAATCGATTTCACCCTGTGGCCGGGAGAAACCCTGGCGATCGTCGGTGAGAGCGGCTGTGGCAAATCCACCACCGGCCGGGCGCTGATGCGTTTAATTCACAGCGACGCCGACAGCATCCATTTTCAGGGCAATGAAATCGCCAACCTGAAAGAAGCCCAGTTCCAGCCGCTGCGCCGTGAAATCCAGATGGTGTTTCAGGACCCCTACGCCTCGCTTAACCCGCGTCTGACCGTGGGCTTCACCATTGCGGAGCCATTGCTGCTGCATGGGGTGGTGAAGTCGCTGGAGGAGGCGACGCCGCAGGTGGAAGAACTGCTGAAAAGCGTTGGCCTGTTGCCGGAACATGCGCGCCGTTACCCGCATGAGTTTTCCGGCGGCCAGCGTCAGCGTATCGCCATTGCCCGCGCGATGGCGCTGAAACCGAAAGTGATTATCGCCGACGAAGCGGTGTCGGCGCTGGATGTGTCGATCCAGGCGCAGGTGGTGAACCTGATGATGGATCTGCAACAACAAACCGGCGTGTCGTGGATTTTTATTTCGCACGATATGGCTGTGGTCGAACGCATCGCCAACCGCGTGGCGGTGATGTACCTCGGACAGATTGTCGAGCTGGGGCCACGTCAGTCGGTGTTCAATGACCCGCAGCACCCCTATACCCAACGGTTGCTGGCCTCGGTGCCAGTGGCTGACCCACAGAACCGTCCACTACGCACCTTCGATGATAGCGAGATCCCTTCGCCGTTACGCAAGGTGGGAGAAACGGTCATTAAACCCCGTTATCGCCAGGTTGCGCCGCAGCACTGGGTCGCTGACGGCATTGTTTCGCGCTAACCCCAATACCAGGAGATTTTATGCACCCGTTTTTCCGTCGCACGTCGCTCGCACTCGGACTTACCCTCTCCCTGGCGGCTGCCGCACAGGCGCAGGATCTGCATATTTCGATGTATGCCGATATCACCGGCCTTGACCCGCACGATACCTCTGACAACGTCAGCTATTCGGTGCAGAGCGGTATCTTTGAACGTCTGTTCCAGTTTGATGCGCAGATGAAGCTGCAACCCTGGCTGGCAACCAGCTACACCAGCAACGACAGTGCCACCGAATTCACCCTGACGCTGCGTAAAGGTGTCACCTTCCAGGACGGCACGCCGTTCGATGCCGAAGCGGTGAAAGCCAACCTGGATCGCCTCGCCGATCAGACCAAAGGTCTGAAACGCAACAGCCTGTATAAGATGATCCAGAAAGTCACGGTTCTGGCACCGGATCAGGTCAAAGTCGAGCTGAACCAATCCTTTGGTGCCTTTATCAACACCCTGGCACACCCGTCGGCAGTGATGTGGAGCCCGGCAATTCTGAAACAGTACCCGGATGAAGCGCAGCTGCGTCTGCATCCGGTCGGCACCGGTCCGTTTAAATTTGTCGACTGGCAGCCAGGTAAAGCCGTCACCCTGACCAAATACGCTGGCTACTGGCAAAAAGGCTGGCCGAAAGTAGACAACGTGACCTTCTCGCCCAGCCCGGAAGATGCGACTCGCGTTGCGGCGCTCAAGTCGGGCCAGGCGGATGCGATCTGGCCTCTGCCGTCCGATCTGATCAGCACCGTACAGAATGACAGCAAGCTGGCGATCCAGCGCGATCCGAGCATTTATCTCTACTACATGGCGATCAACACCCAGCATAAGCCGCTGGCGGATCTGCGCGTGCGTCAGGCGATCAACTATGCCATCGACCGCAACCTGTGGCTGAAAGTCGCCTTCGCCGGTATGGGCAAACCGGCCACCTCGGCCATCCCGGAAGGAGTGCAGTTCTATCAAAAGCAAAGCGATCCGAACTATCGCTATGCGCCGGACGAAGCCAAAGCGTTGCTGAAGGCGGCCGGTTATCCGAACGGTCTGGACCTGAAGCTGTGGACCACCAATGCCACCGCCAGCGTGCGTGCGGCGCAGTTCCTGAAAGCGCAGCTGGCGACGGTGGGTATCCGCGTTACCGTCACGCCGATGGACTCCGGCACGCGAAACGCCAAATTGTGGGGCGTGAAGGATCCGAAGCAGGCCGAGTTCGACCTCTACTACGGTGGCTGGTCAACCTCAACCGGCGATGCTGACTGGGCGTTGCGTCCACTGTATGCCACCGAGTCCTGGGTGCCGACCTCGTACAACGTGTCCTACTACAGCAACCCGGCGGTGGATAAAGCGATTGCCGGTGGTCTGGCAACCGCCGACCCGGCCAAACGCGGCGTGGCCTATGCCGAAGCGCAGAAACTGCTGTGGAAAGATGCGCCCGTCGCCTTCCTTGGTACGCCGGATAACCTGGTCGGTAAGCGCAGCAACCTGACCGGCGTTTCGATGCTGCCGGATGGCAACTTCCTGTATACCCAGGCTGCATTCAAATAAGCACAACCCGTAGCGGCGCGATTTATCGCGCGTTTTTTACCCTCGGCAATTTATTGCGCCGCTACACCTGAAGGAATCGCATGTTCGCATACATTATTCGTCGTCTGCTGGAGATGATCCCGGTACTGCTGGTGGTCTCGCTGCTGGTATTCGGCTTCATCAAACTGCTACCGGGCGACCCGGCGCGTATCTATGCCGGACCGGATGCACCGCTGGCAGCGGTGGAAGCGGCGCGTCAGCACCTCGGTCTGAACGATCCGCTGCCGCAACAATATCTGCACTGGCTCGGTGGCCTGTTCCGTGGCGATCTTGGCGTGACCTATCGCACGCAGCAACCGGTGCTGGAGGTGATTAAACAAGGATTTATGCCGACCATGTGGCTGGCACTGGCGGGCTTTGCCTGGTCGGTGATTCTTGGCCTGTTTCTCGGCGTGCTGGCGGCACTGAAACGCGGCAAATGGCAGGACTGGACGCTGATGAGCGTCGCGGTGGGTGGCATCTCGATGCCGACTTTCTGGCTGGGTCTGCTGCTGATCCAGTTCGTCGCCATGCCTTTTGGTCTGTTCTCAGTCAGTGGTTTCAACAAACCTGCCGATATCATCCTGCCTGCCATCACGCTCGGTTCCTCGGTGGCGGCAGTGATGGCGCGTTTTACCCGCTCGGCCTTTCTTGAAGTGGCGCAGGAAGATTATGTGCGCACCGCCAAAGCGAAAGGGCTGCGTAACCGTCTGGTCACCTGGAAACACGTGATGCGTAATGCGCTGATCCCGGTGATCACCATGCTGGGTTTGCAGTTCGGTTTTCTGCTGGGGGGATCGATCGTGGTGGAAAGCGTCTTCAACTGGCCGGGTCTTGGCTGGCTATTGATCGAATCGATCAAAGCCCAGGATCAGCCGGTGATTCAGGCGCTGGTAATGCTGTTCGTGTTTGAATTTATTGTGATTAACCTGCTGGTAGACCTGCTCTATGCGGTCGTTAACCCGGCGATTCGCCTGCGACAGGAGCCATGATGAGTCTGCAATCTCTGCCTGCCAACACGCAGGAGACCATCCGTTCGCCGTGGCGCGATTTCCTGCACGCCTTTGTGCGCAACCCGCTGGCGCTGGTCTCAGGCGGCTTTGTGCTGCTGCTGGTGCTGGTGGCGATTTTCGCCCCGTGGCTGGCACCGTGGGACCCGATGGCACCGGACTGGATGGCGCTGTCGTCACCGCCGTCAGCGGCGCACTGGATGGGTACCGACGATCTGGGCCGTGACCTGCTCAGCCGTATTATCTATGGCGCGCGTATCTCGTTATACGTTGGCGTATTGTCGGTGACGCTCGGCATGGTGGTGGGCGTGCTGCTTGGTCTGCTGGCGGGCTACTATGGCCGCTGGATCGACATGCTGATTATGCGCGGTTCTGACGTGTTGTTTGCCTTCCCCGGTATGCTGCTGGCGATTGCGGTGGTGGCGATTCTTGGCCCTGGCCTGAATAACGTGATCATCGCCGTGGCGGTGTTCAGCGTGCCGGTGTTTGCCCGTATCGTGCGTGCTTCAACATTGTCGCTGAAGCAGGCTGCCTATGTGGAGGCGGTGCGTTGTGCGGGTGCACCGGATCGGGTGATCCTGCTGCGCCATATTCTGCCGGGTACGCTGTCGAACGTGATTGTCTACTTCACCATGCGCATCGGCACCAGTATTCTCACCGCAGCCGGACTGAGTTTTATCGGTCTTGGCCCGGAGCCGGATGTCCCGGAGTGGGGCAACATTCTCGCGATGAGCCGCAACATGATGATGGCAGGCATGTGGCACGTCAGCGTGTTCCCCGGTCTGGCCATTTTTATCACGGTGCTGGCGTTCAACCTGCTGGGCGATGCTCTGCGCGATACGCTGGACCCCAAACTGAAGAGTTAAGCATGGATTTTCAACAGATGCAGCGCGACCTGCTGCTGCAACGCTGGCGTGATGAGCGTCAGCTCGGCCAGCCACGCAGCGCCTGCGGGCCAGCCAATCGTATCAGTGATGTCCCTGGCGTGCGCGTCGGTCACTCCACGCTGGACGCCGGGGAGATCCAGACTGGCGTCACGGCGATTGTGCCGCCGGGCGATAACCTGTTTCAGCAACCGCTGCCCTGTGCGGCGGCGGTATTTAACGGTTTTGCCAAACCGGTGGGACTGGTGCAGGTGGAGGAGCTGGGCGTGTTGCAGACGCCGATCCTGCTCAGTAACACCCTGGCTGTCGGGACGTTGTTTACCGCGCTGGTGCGCGATGCCATCAGCCGTAACCCGGAGCTGGGCCGCAGCCTGCCCACGGTCAATCCCGTGGCGCTGGAGTGCAACGACGGCTGGCTGAACGACATCCAGGCGCTGGCAGTGACGGAAGCGATGGCGCAGCAGGCGTTGAATGCGGCGCAGGCGGATTTTGCCCGTGGCAGCGTCGGTGCCGGGCGCGGCATGAGCTGCTTCAGCCTGAAAGGCGGGATTGGCACCGCGTCGCGTCTGATACCGACGCTCAACGCCACGCTCGGGGTGCTGGTGCTGGCGAACTTCGGCGCGCTGACCGCGTTAACGCTGGACGGCGTGCGGCTCGGCGAAATGATTGCGCCGCTGCTACCGGAACTAACGCCACAGCGGGATGCGGGGTCAATCATCATCATCATGGCGACAGATGCGCCGCTGGATGCGCGCCAGTTAAAGCGCGTGGCGAAGCGTGCCGGTGCCGGTCTGGGACGGCTTGGCAGCTACTGGGGGCACGGCTCCGGCGATATCGCGCTGGCGTTCTCTACCCAGCCGCAACCGCAGCCACCGGAAGATGCCGCGCTGGAACCGCTGCTCGCCGCCGCCGCAGATGCCACCGAACACGCGGTGCTGGATGCGCTGTTAAGCGCTGAAGCAGTGACCGGTTTTCGCGGCCATCATCGCCCGGCGTTGACGGATGTGCTGGATAAGCTCGCTTAACATGACCATTGCGCGATAAATCGCGCCGCTACAAAAGAGCGCACGTACTGTAGCGGCGCGATTTATCGCGCGTTTTTTGATAACGGAACAAACCTCATCCTATGAAAATCTTTATCTCTGCCGACATCGAAGGCATCGCGGGCGTGATGCGCCCGGAACAATGTTCACCGGGCCATGCGGAACATCAGCTGGCGCGTGGGTTGATGGAGCAGGAAGTGAACGCCGCCATCGACGGCGCTTTCGCCGGTGGCGCAACGGAAGTGGTGGTTGCCGATAGCCATGCGCAAATGACCAATCTGCGCGCGGAAAACATCGATCCCCGCGCCCGGCTGGTGCAAGGCAAACCGCGTGGATTGTCGATGGTGGAAGGGCTGGAACAGCAACCGTTCGATGGCCTGTTTTTTATCGGTTATCACAGCGCGGCGGGAGAGCCGGGCGTGCTGGCGCACACCATCAATGGCCGTGCATTCTGGCGTATTCATATCAACGGCAAAGTGATGGGCGAGAGCGATATCTATGCGGCGGCGGCGGCCGAGCAGGGTACGCCGCTGTGGCTGGTGAGCGGTGACGACCAACTGCAGGGCTGGATGGCGCAGCATTATCCATCGGTCGATTACGTCTGTGTCAAACGCGCCATCTCCCATACCTGCGCCGAGTCGATCAGCCCGCAGGCGGCACAGAACGCCATCCGCGCTGCCGCCATGGCCGCAGTACAACGTGCGCGTCAGGTCGAAACCACACGCCTGAGCGCCCCGTATGAGATGCAGCTCCAGGCAAGCAAGCCGGTGCTGGCCGATCTGTTTAGCCTGATCCCCGGCGTCACGCGGATTGATGCGGTGACGGTCGGCTATCGCGCAGAGAAGATGGCTACGCTGATTAGCCTGCTCAGCGCCTTCTCTTATCTGGCGAGTACGCAAAATTAAAGCCACATCGCGCGCAGGTCGTACCGCTTTCCTGTGCGGCTTTTGGTAATCTGCGCGCGATTTTTTTATTCCAACGAGGCAGTCATGCAGCTTTGCAGTTTTTATCTTATTGACCAGGCAACAAAAAGTTATGGCATCGTGCAGGAAAACGGTGTGGTGGATCTCGGTAAACGCCTCGGTGCCGAGTGTCCCGACCTGAAAACCCTGCTGCAACGCGGTGCGCTTAGCGACCTCACGGCCTATGGCGAGCTGCCAGCCGATTATCCCTTCAGCGCTATTGGTTTCCTGCCGGTGATCGAGAATCCAGGCAAGGTGTTCTGCGTCGGGATGAACTACGCCGACAAACGCCAGGAATTTGCCGCAACCCTGGAAGCGCCGACGTTGTTTGTACGTTTTGCCGATTCACTGGCGGCGCACCAACAGCCGCTGCTGAAACCCGTCACCACCCAGGAGTTTGACTACGAAGGCGAGCTGGCGGTGATCATCGGCAAGCCGACGTACCAGGTGCAGGCCAGCCAGGCGCTGGCGCATGTGGCGGGTTACAGCTGCTTTATGGATGCGACGGTACGTGACATGCAGTTCACCTGGTTTACCGCCGGTAAAAACTGGCCGCAGACCGGTGGCTTCGGTCCGTGGATGACCACCGCTGACGAGATCCCTGATCCGCAGCAGCTGGCGATCAAAACCTGGCTGAATCAGCGTGAAGTGCAGAACGACACCACCGCCAGCATGGTGCATCCGGTGGCGAAGATCATTGAATACATTTCGGCGTTCAGCCCGCTGGCGGCAGGGGATGTGATCATCACCGGTTCCCCGGGTGGCGTTGGCAAAAAGCGCACGCCACCGCTGTTTATGTTCCCCGGTGATGAGATCGAAGTGGAGATCGAAAAAATCGGGCGACTGCGTCACCGTATCGCCTGTTAAGTTATCCCGGTTTCCAGGTGCGCATGAATGCGCACCCTACAGTCGTAGGGTCGGCATTCAGGTACAAACCGGGCACATAGGTAACACTTTAGACCGGGCACATGGGTAACAGTTATAAACGGCATAGCAGAGGAGACTCACTATGCCCTGGACTGAGACTGTTATCATGCAACGCCTTGAATTTATCCGTGCCTGCCTTGCAGGCACTCATTCCGTTTCTGAACTTTGCCGTCTGCACCGTATCAGCCGGAAAACCGGCTATAAGTGGCTCAGCCGATTTGACCCCGCTGACCTCTCCTCTCTTCAGAACGCCTCACGGGCAAGACTCACACAGCCGGAGAAAATCTCTCCGGATATC
>NZ_CP024768.1:3916901-4093594 GCF_011395035.1 Pantoea cypripedii | reverse complement strand
AGCACGGCAGTGGGATGGCAAAGTGCCAGAGGTGAGCTATCCGGAAGGGTCGAAGTTGCGCCTTGTGGGAATAAAAGGAGATATCTGTCTGGGAGGAAGGCTGTTCGTGAGTGCAGCGCTGAGAGGAGAATATGTGCGGTTCGTTGAAGTGGATGACGGTCTGGACGTCATCCTCTTCGACAGGCTGATCCTGGCGTATTACGACCGGTCTGAAAGACGTATTATCCGGATAGACTGAGCACAAATGTGTTACCTATGTGCCCGGTCTGATCTGTTACCCATGTGCCCGGTCGTACCTTCATGCCGACCTGGTTAATAGCGCGTAAACGTCACCACGCGGCTGCGATTCAGCAGCAGCCGCACGCTATCGCCACTGCGCGCCAGCACAAAGCGTTTTTCCCACGGGCCATCCATCGCGGTGGCCAGTACCCGGTCACCGCCCAGCGATTGCAGCGTGGCACGAATCGCCGCCGGGCCAATCCCCATGGTCAGCGTCTCGCCCGCAATCACCATTTCGCTACGCCACTGCGCGGCAAACCAGCGCCCCTGCAGGTTGTCCAGACTGGCGTTGTCCGGCTGGACCGGCACAAAGCGGCGTGGCGCATGGCCGATCTCCCCGACAATCGCTTCACCTTCATGACGTAACTGCATCGGGAAAGTGCTGGAAAGCGACACCGCATCGCCATGACGTTCATCGCGCCACAGGGTTTCGCCCGCGCCCAGCCAGGTGGCGGTGACGCCTTTGATCTCCAGCCAGTCGGCGGCATCCGGTGCCACATAGAAACCCGGCGTCAGATCGTGGCCTTTTTCCGGTAATGTGCGGCCCAGCGCCGCAGCCAGAATGCGCAGGGCGCTTTCCGAGGTGGTGACGTCCTCGCGGTTCGCCACCAGCGCCACACCGATTTTCAGTTCCGGGTGCAGCAGGAAATAGCTTTTGTAGCCAGCATGGGAACCGCCGTGACCAAACAGGGTCTGGCTGCCGAGGGTGGAGCTGGTCAGGCCGAGGCCGTAGCCGCTGGTACGCCCATCGTTGAGATTGCGTGGTGCGCTCAGCCGTTGCAGTACCCCTGCGCCCGGCCCGCTACCCGCCAGCAGGCTTTGCAGCCAGCGCGTCAGATGGCGCAGGCTGCCGGTGACACTGCCGGAGGCCGACAGATGCAGACCGGCGCTGGACAGCTGCCATTGCTCGCCATTGTTCCAGTAACCCGGCACCAGGCCTGGCACGATATCGAACCAGCTTTCAGGTGCGGTCAGATTGATATCCAGCGGTTCACAAACATATTGTTGCAGCAAATCGTTGAACAGCACCCCTTTGGCTTTCAGCGCTTCTTCCACCAGCCGGTAACCGGTGTTGGTGTAAGAAATCTCGCTGCCCGGCGGGTAACTGAGGTCGCCTTCGCGCGCCAGGAAATCGAGCAAATCGGCGGCGGTGGTGGCGTTGTACACCGATAAGCCCAGCAGCGACAGGGTTTCGCGCACATCCGGCAGTCCGCTGCTCATATCCAGCGCCTGGCCGACGGTGACGGCACCATTGGCCCCGGTCAGCTGCGGCAGATGCTGGTCGAGTCGGTCATCCAGTTGCAGGTAACGGCGGCCAGGGCCGGTGACCAGCGCCGCGAACAGATGTTTGGTGATGGATGCAAAGCGCACCACGCTATCAATGCTGAACGGCGTTTGCTGGGCCAGATCCGCCAGCCCGGCGCAATGCGCGGAGTGAATATGGTGGGCATCAAACAGTACGATGGCACCGCCCGGCGCACCGGGTTGCTGCCAGCTTTGAACGATCGATTCTGCAATGTCTGCGGCCTGTTGCCAGTGGGCTGTCATGCCGGTTCCTCCAGCGTCATGCTGAGATCAAAAAGTTGCGCGGTGTGCGGATGCTGGATGCGCCGGGCGCGCAGGTCATCCGCGCTCAGCTGCTCCACCATCTCGCCATGCTGCATCACGCCAATACGCTGACACAGGTGCGTCACCACCGCGAGGTTGTGTGTCACCATAATGTAGGTCAGTTTGCGTTCACTGCGAAGATCGCTAAGTAAATTAAGGATTTCCGCCTGCACCGAAACATCCAGCGCCGAGGTCGGTTCATCCAGCAGCAGCACTTCCGGCTCGGCAATCAGCGCCCGGGCAATGGCGACGCGCTGGCGCTGCCCGCCGGAAAGCTGGTGGGGATAACGGAAACGCACCGCCGCAGGCAGACCGACTTCGTTCAGCGCCTGGCTGATGCGCTGCTCGGCGCGATCGAGCCGATGTACCAGCAGCGGTTCGTGCAGGATGCGGTCAATGGTCTGGCGTGGATGCAGCGAACCGAACGGGTCCTGAAACACCATCTGCACCTGACGATAAAAAGCGCGGCTGCGTTTGGCGCTCAGCGCCTGACCGCCGAAGATCATGCTGCCCTGCCAGTCCTGATTGAGTCCGGCGAGGGCGCGCAGAATGGTGGATTTACCGGAGCCGCTTTCACCAACCAGGCCAAAGCTCTCGCCATTGCCGACCGCAAAGCTGACGTCTTTCACCACCGTGTGCGCACCAAAGGCGATGCGCAGATTATCGATTTGAATCATGTTGTTGCCTGCTTTTGAACCACCGCTCCGGATGCGCGATAAATCGCGCCGCTACAACGTGGTGCGGTGGTCAGTAATATCGTATTTACATTACGCACATACCGTAGCGGCGCGATTTATCGCGCAATACCCGGTTATGCACAATTAATCCCGCCACGCCGCGTCACGTTGCAACACCGGCAGACGCTCACGCGGGTGGCGCAGCGATGGCAGACAGGCCAGCAGGCCGCGGGTATAGGGATGCTGCGCCTGTTGCAGCTGCCCGGCTTCCAGCAGCTCGACGATACGCCCGGCATACATCACCGCCACGCGATCGCAGAAATGCGATACCAGCGGCAGATCGTGGCTGATCAGGATCAACCCCATGCCGCGCGCGGAAACCAGATCGTCAATCAGCCGCAGGATCTCCGCCTGTACCGTGGCATCCAGCGCGCTGGTGGGTTCATCGGCGATTAGCAGTTCCGGGTCTGGTGCCAGCATCATGGCAATCATCACGCGCTGGCCCATGCCACCGGATACCTCGTGTGGATAGCGCTTCGCCACCACGGCGGGATCGCGGATTTTCACCTGCTCCAGCAGGTCAATCGCCGCCTGCATCGCTGCTTTTTTGCTGCCGCCCTTATGCTCGCGCCAGGCTTCGGCAATCTGCTGGCCGATGGGCATCACCGGATTGAGCGAATACTTCGGGTCCTGCAAGATAAAACCGACGCGCTTGCCGCGAATCTGCCGCAGCACTTTCTCGCTGGCACCGCGCAGGTCGATACCGTCAAAGCGCAGCACATCCGCTGTCACCTCGGCATTGCCCGGCAGCAGCTGCATCAGGCTGCGCGCCGTCAGGGATTTGCCGGAGCCACTTTCGCCGACGATGGCAAACTTCTCGCGTCCCACGCTAAAGCTGACGCCGCGTACTGCTTCAAAGGTTTCTGTGCGATTGCGAAAGGCAATGCGCAGGTTGTCAATTTCCACCAGCATTTAGCGCTCCTTCGGGTCCAGCACGTCGCGCAGACCGTCGCCAAGAAAGTTAAACGCCAGCGACGTCAGGAAAATCGCGATACACGGCATCAGCGGCACCCACCATTGGCTGAACAGAAAACGACGGGCGGTGGCGATCATCGTGCCCCATTCCGGCGAGGGCGGCTGCGCCCCCATGCCGAGAAAGCCGAGACTGGCGGCAGTGATGATGATGGCGCTCATGTCGAGAGTGACGCGCACAATCAGACTGGGCACGCACAGCGGCATGATATGACGCAGGATAATGCGCAGCGGTGACGCACCGGTCAGGCGGCTGGCAGCGATAAAATCGCTGTGGCGGAATTGCAGGGTCTCGGCACGTGCCAGACGCGCATACGGCGGCCAGGCAGTAAGGGCGATCGCCAGTACCGCGCTCTCCACGCCTGGCTTCAGGGCGGCCACAAACGCTAGTGCCAGAATCAGACGCGGAAAGGCGAGGAAGATATCGGTCAGACGCATCAGCGCCTTATCGACAATCCCACCGGCATAACCGGCGATACAGCCAATCAGCAGACCGAGCGGAGCCGTCAACACCACCACGGCAATCACCATGCCGAGCGTGGTGCGTCCGCCATAGATAATGCGCGTCCAGACATCGCGTCCCAGCTCATCGGTACCGAGCCAGTGCGCCATCGATGGCAGGGCCAGACGGTTATCGAGATGCTGGGTGCCGGGATCGAACGGCGTCAGCAGCGGAGCAAACAGCGCCAGCAGCAGCATCAGTAAAATTACCAGCAGACCCGCCATCGCCAGCGGGTTACTGCGCAGGCTAAGCCACAGGCGATAACGACGGCCCCACACCGCCTGACGGCGGTTGGCCGGGGTGTCATCCAGCAGCCAGTCACGAGAGAAAAAGATCATTTTACGCGCGGGTCCCAAAGTCGATAGAGAATGTCAGCCAGCAGATTGAGCAGCACATACACGGTGCCCACCAGAAGGGTCGAGCCGACCACCGGGTTCATATCGGCGTTCATTAGCGAGGTGGTGAGATACTGCCCAAGGCCCGGCCAGGCAAAGACGTTTTCCGTCACCACCGCGCCTTCCAGCAATCCGGCGTAGGTCAGCGCCAGTACCGTCACCAATTGCACCGCCACAGTGGGAAAAGCATGTCGCCAAATCACGCGGCGCGAAGACAAACCTTTGGCGCGCGCGGTGATGACAAACTCGCCGCTCAGGGCGTTGAGCATAAAGGTGCGCGTCATACGCGTGATGTAAGCCATGCTGAAATAGGCGAGGATCAATACCGGTTGCACCATATGCGCCAGCGCATCGCGGAAGGCGTCATATTCCCCCGCCAGCAGGGAATCAATGGTGAGGAAGCCGGTGACCTGCGGCACCATATCCTGCCAGATGATGTCCTGCCGCCCCGGCCCCGGCGCAATGCCCAGCACCGCGTAGAACACCAGCAGGCTCAGCAGCGCCAGCACGAACACCGGCAGCGAATGACCGGCGAGGCAAATCACGCGGATGGTCTGATCCACCCAGCTGCTCTGGCGCACCGCCGCCCAGACGCCAAGGGGAATGCCGATCAGCGCGGCGATAATAATCGCGGCGGTCGCCAGCTCCATGGTGGCAGGGAAGAAACGGGCGATATCGGTGGTGACCGGGTTGGAGGTCAGAATCGATTTGCCGAGATCGCCATGTAACAGCTGATTGAGGTAATGACCAAACTGGATGTAAAGGGGCTGATCCAGCCCCATCTCCGCACGCACGCGCTCCACCACCGACTGAGGTGCGTTATCACCGACCGCTGCCAGCACCGGATCGGTGGGCATCACGCGGCCAATGAAAAAGGTCAAAACCGACAGGCCAAACAGCGTCAGCACCAGGCTGCTCAGGGTGCTGACGATTTTCTTCAGTAACGGCATCAGGCTTTTTTCACCTGGTCATACGGCCACTGTTCCAGCACCGTCATGTGGACATCACTGATATTTTTGGTACAGGCAATGTTGCGCGTTCGCTGCATCATGTAGATAAACGGACTCTTCTCGCGTCCCAGTTGCTGAATCTGGTGATACAGGGCGATACGTTTGGCCGCGTCGGGTTCGTGCAGCGCCTGCTCGGTCAGCTTGTTGAACTCATCGTCAGACCAGCTGCAACGCCAGGCCAGGGTGCGGTTGCGTGCGTTGTCGCTGTTGTCGGTGTTGACGCAGAACGCTTCGGTGTTGGAATTGGGATCGAAATAATCCGCGCCCCACACGGTAAGGGCCAGCTGATGCTGACGGGCGCGCATCTTGGTCAGTACCTGGCGGTTTTCGGCGGCGATCAGCGACACTTTGATGCCAATCGCACCCAGCTGGGTCTGAATCGCCTGGGCGATATCCGGGTACGGCTGCACCGAGTAGTGATCAAGGGTGATTTCGAAACCATCCGGATAACCTGCTTCCGCCAGCAGCGCTTTGGCTTTGCTGAGATCTTTATGGAACGGGGTATCGTCCAGCGCTGCCGGGAAGCCACTTGGCAGGAAACTTTGGTGGGTGGTAAAACTCATCGACAGAATGTTTTTCTGGATGCTGTCATAATCCAGCGCCCATTTCAGCGCCTGCCACACCTGCGGCTTTTTCAGGTATTGGTTATTGGTGTTGCACGACATCAGCATAATCGCCGAGAGCGACTGATTGACCAGCGTCACTTTCGGGTCGTTTTTCACCTGCAACAATTGTTCGGTGGTCAGGTCATAGGCCGCATCCACATCACCTTTTTGCACCATCAGCGCCTGCGCTGCCGGGTCGGCGATATGTTTCAGGATCACGCGTTTGATTTTGGTCTCGCCAGTAAACTGCGGGCTGAGTTCCAGAATCACCGTTTCGCTGGCGTTCCAGGTGCGCAGGGTAAAGGCACCGGAACCGGCGCTGTGCTGTTTCAGCCAGCCGTTGCCGAAGTCATTGTTTTGCTGGTTCGCCAGACAGGCTTTCTTCGACACGATGCTGCCGACGGTGGCCGACAGGCAATACAACAGGAACGTCTCGGCGGCCGGCGCACCCAGTTTCATCTCCACGGTGTGGGTATCTTTCGCCGTCACCAACTGGGTGACGTTGTCTTTGGTGAAGCCAAACTGGTTGATAATAAATGCCGGGCTTTTATCCAGTTTTACGATACGTTCGATGGAGAAGGCGACATCTTCGGCGGTCACCGGTGAGCCATCGGCAAATTTTGCCGCCGGATCGAGATGGAAGGTGTAAACGCTATTGTCGCTGCTGGCATCCCAGCTTTTTGCCAGCGAGCCAATCACTTTGTCGGCCTGCTGCGGATCGGGCATCACCAGCTTCTGATAGAGGTTGCCGCAGATCTGGCCGCCGATGGCTTCAAAACTTTCGTGCGGATCGAGGCTGGTAATGTTGTCCAGCTGCATGGCCATGACCAGCATGCTGGGCGGGGTGGCACCGAAGGCAGAATTGAGGCTGAGATACGAAAGGAACGGTACGGCGGTGCATCCTGCAAGAAAACGTCTTCTGGTAACCATGCAAACTCCCAACTTGTTGATTATTAAAATAAAATATTCTATTTTTGCTGTTTTTTGTCTTGACTTTCCCGCCTGGCAGGGGGATTAATAACAGGCATTAAGCCTTTTGTTTCACGCCCAGGCGCTTGCCTTATTTTGGTGCATTTTGCTCCGCCAGCTGGCAGCGCTTGCGCTTTCTCCTGCACATGAAACGGGTACAACATGTCTGACTTGCGTAACGCCAACCGACTTTCCATCCCGGTTTTTGATGGTCATAACGATGTCCTGAACAAACTGTGGCAACACCATCAGCCTGACGCGGTAAATGCTTTCCTGAATGGCACCGAATCGGGGCAGATGGATTTTCCCCGCATCCGCCAGGGAAATATGGTAGGTGGGATTTTTGCCACCTGGGTGCCATCACACCCGCTAGTTGCAAGAAGTGCGCCAGACCTCTCAGAATTTCCTGAAGAAATTATTGGCACTGCGCGCGATGCCACCTTTTCCATGCTGGCGTTGTTACTGCGTATTGAGCAGGCGTCGCAGGGGCAGGTGAAGATTTGTCGCAGCGTGCGTGAGATTCGTCAGTGCATGGCCAACAACGTGCTGGCCGTGGTGATGCATATTGAAGGGGCGGAAGCGCTGGATACCCACGGCGAGCTGCTGGATATTCTTTACGCCAGCGGGTTGCGCACCCTCGGCCCACTGTGGAGCCGTCCTAATCAGTTTGGCGATGGGGTGCCGTTCCGCTATCCCTCTTCGCCAGATATTGGCAACGGCCTGACGGCGGCGGGCAAGCAGCTGGTGCGCGACTGTAATCAGCGCCGCATCATGGTTGACCTGTCGCACATGGATGAAAAAGGGTTCTGGCATACCGCCGAAATCAGCGATGCGCCGCTGGTGGCGAGCCACTCCAATGCTCATGTGTTAAGCGCCCAGTCACGTAACCTCACCGATCGTCAGCTGGCGGCCATCGCTGAAACCCAGGGGTTTGTGGGGGTTAACTTTGCGGTGCCGTTCCTGCGTGAAGATGGCGATCGCCATGCCCCGACCACGGTCGATGCCATCGTGCGTCATGTGGAGTATCTGCTGGAAAAAGTGGGTGAGGACGGAGTCGGTTTTGGTTCCGACCTCGATGGTGCAACCATGCCGGGCGATATGAAAGATGTGGCGGGTTTCCCGCTGCTGGTGGATGCCCTGGCGGCGCGAGGCTATTCGCAGGCGTTGCTGGAGAAAATTTGTTACGGCAACTGGCTGCGGGTACTCGAAGCGACCTGGGGTGAATAATCATGCGATTGCGACATATTGAGGTGTTTCAGGCGATAGTGCAGAGCGGCAGCATCAGCGGTGCCGCGCGCCTGCTCAATGTCTCGCAGCCGAATGTCAGCCGGGTGCTGAATCACGCCGAGCAACAACTCGGTTTTGCGCTGTTCGAGCGGCGGGCGCAGGGAATGATTGTCACGGCGGAGGGGCGGCGTCTGCTGCCGGAAGTGGAGGAGCTGTATCAAAGGTTGCAGGCGATTACGCAACTGACGGAGCAGCTGCGCCGTGGCGAGGGACAGACGGTACGCGTGGGAGCGGCTCATGCGTTTGGTCAGATGGTGCTGGCTCCGGCGCTGGTGACCTGGCGACAGCAGGCCGCATCGGTCAGCGTGGAACTGGTTACCGAACATTTCAGCACCCTGTGCCGTAGCATTCTCGAAAATCAGCTCGATTTCGCGCTGGTATTTGGTCAGCAGGTGGATGCCAACCTGCTGGCCGAGCCGCTGTTTCAATCCTCGATGGTGGCGTTGCTGCCACGGGATCACACCCACAACGAACCGGTCACGCTCGAATGGCTGTGTGCCAATAATCTGCTGATGATGCAAAGCCAGGACCCGCTGGGACGGGTGCTGCACCGGGCGCTGCGCGATAAGGGGCTGACACCGGCGGTATCGCTGTCGATCAAAACGTATTCCGTGATTGCCGATATGGTGCTGGCGGGCGGCGGCGTGGGGGTGGTGGATCTGTTCACTGCCTGTCGCTATGCCGACCAACTCAAGCTGCTGCCCGTGGCGCAGCCGTTGCCGTTTGAGGTGATGCTGATCAGCCGCCGCGACCGCCCGCAGTCACAATCCACCCTGCAACTGAAACAGGTGATTCGTGATAAGTTGTGGGAGATTGCACGGCAGTGCGAGTCGAGGTTTTTTACGGTGAAACCGTAGGGGGCGTTTCGTTCGCTACGAGGTTATTTCGTTCGCCACAGACTGAGGCAGTTTCAGTTCGCCGGTGCGGCGACCGAGCAAAGGGCGCCCTGGGCCGCGCCCTTTGCATTCCCTGGCCCTGCGCCGCCTTCCTCGCCGCTTCGCGGTGCCTTCGCTTACTCACGCTTCCGACGGACCGGCGTCGATTCGCTCCTGCTCAACGCCGCCTTTCGCCGCATCCATGCGGCTCATCCTGGAATCGTTCCCTCGCTCAGCGAGTTCGGATGGCGCTCCAGCCCCGCTGCACGACTTTTGCTTTCCGTTGATTTATCCATTGCTTTTTTGCGCGATTAATCTGCACGCTGTCGTAGCGGCGCGATTTATCGCGCAATTCAGATAGCACGGGGGCTTACGGACAGAACCTAAAATCATACCCCATCGGTAATCGGCTTACGCACCAGCAGCAGATACGCCAGCGCCCCCACTACCGTCACACCGGCACAAATCATCAGCGCCAGGCTGAAAGATTTCGTGGTATCCAGCACCCAGCCGGTGATCACCGGAGCAAACGAAGCAAACACAAAGCTGGCAAAGTTCTGGATACTGCCGACCGAAGCGGTCATACGGGCGGTAACGTTAGCGTGAATCAAACCCCAGCAGGATGTACCGGCAAAATGGATACAAAACAGCGCCATGCCGATTAACGTTACCGCACTGGTGGTGTCGGTAGCGCGGGTCACGAAGGCGGTGAATGCCGCAGACAGCAACATGCCGCAGACAATACTCACTTTACGCACCTTCACCGCGTCCATACCACGACGTACCAGCGCATCCACCACATAACCGTTCAGCAGCATACCCGCCGCACCGAACAGGAACGGAATCGCCGCCAGTAAACCGGTGCTTTTCAGGTCGAGGTTATAGGTGGATTGCAGGTAACCCGGCAACCAGGCGATATACAGCCACGCAGTGTAGTTGATGCCGCTGAAACCAATCATCATGCCCCACATGGTGCGCTGCTTAAACAGCCCGCGCCACTCGGCAAAGCTGATCGGTTCTTTACGTGACGCGACGCTGCCCGCCTGCAAATAGTGGATCTCTTCTGCGCTCAGCTTGCTGTTGTCACGGTTGCGATAAGCCAGATACCAGCCGATGGCGAGGAACATACCCAGCACACCGATAGTGACAAACATGCCACGCCAGCCCAGCACCAGCATCATTGCCGCCAGAATCGGCGGGGCGATAGACAGGCCAATCATCGACGCGGCGTTAAACATCCCCATCGGCATGCCGCGATCTTTAATGTTGAACCAGTCGTTAATCACCTTCACGCCGCACGGGTTCATCGGCGCTTCGCCAATGCCGAGGCCGATGCGCACCAGGATAAACTGGGTAAAGTTATGCACCATCCCCGCTGCCGCCTGGAACAGCGACCAGAAGAACATCCCCAGTGCCAGCATGATGCGTGGACCTTTGCGATCCAGCAGCGCACCACACGGCAGCTGCGCCAGACCGTAAGCCAGCGAAAACGCCGACAGCAGCACGCCAATCTCGGTGGCTGACAGACCCAGCTCACCGCGAATGGTCATATTGGCCACCGACAGCGAACTGCGGTCGAGATAGTTAATGACGGCGGCAAACAGCAGCAACAACATCGCTGTCACCTGAATCTTTTTGATGCGCGGTGAGCGCACCACATCGCCACGAGCGGGGACGAAATCACGTCTATCTGCGGCTGGGGCTGGCGCTGTCTCGCGACCACGCGCTGATGTATTTTCCATTGCAACCTCCCGGAGCTGGGTACTTATCGTTATCAGGCAGTGTGGGATTCTGTGGTCGCCAACTGATGCGACCTCAACAGATGGGTCCGAGACTAGAAGCAAAGGTGACAGGATGTTGCAAAGATGTTTCTGATTCGTGCGGGAGATAATGCTTTGTGGTTTTTAATCGGTTTTTAATTGTACTGACGGATTGAACGGATCATCGAGCTTTTCGCGGTGCCAAGGTGGGCGTGCAGGGCGCACAGGGCTTCCACATCCTGGCGGCTAATCAGCGCGGTGAGAATCGCCATATGTTCTTCGAGAGCCACAATGTTTCGCTGTTTCAGATCGCTTTCATCCCATTGATAATGCGAGTGAAAAATCACTGAGATAATCTCCAGTGACTGATTGAAAAACGGGTTATTAGCGGCGGAGAGGATCAGCGAATGCATCTCCTTATCCAGTGCAGCGAAGCGGCGATAATCGCTGGCGATGGTGTCACGCATCGCACGATGGCGGTCAAGTAAATCGCGCGCCTGAATCCAGCGCTCGTCATGCGACGCCAGATTGAGAAAGCGGTTCAGCGCGTGGGTTTCTAACATTTCCCGCAGTTCAAACAGTTTTTCCGCGTAATCCTGATCGAACTTCTTCATGCGCCACTGGCCGCGTTTTACCGGCTCCAGCAGGTTATAGCGCATAAACCGCAACAGAAATTCCCGCACCACCACCGGGCTGACTTTCACCCGCTGCGCCAGTTGCAACTCGGTAAAGGTATCGCCGGGCATCAGCAGCCGCTGGTTGATCAGATTAAAAAACGTCTGCTCAAATTGCGCTGCCTGTTGCTCGATGGGCGGAGTGAGGGCATTGAAACCGTCTTCGTCGCCGGGATCACGCACGATGACGTAAGTCTCATCCACCTTTTCCAGCACACCCCGTTGATGCAGGTAATGCAGGGTATGGCGCACCGTGGTGCGGCTGATATTGAACATTTCCGCCAGCGCCGCCTGCGGTGGTAAGGGCGAACGAATATGGCGCTGGGCAATGCCTTCCAGCATTTGGTTGATCACGTTCTGGCGCAGATTCTGGCTTCGGCTCATGGCAGGCTCCGGTTTTTTATTTATTAAAAACCATCGAAAGCCCAAAAAAATCGTGTTGCTTCACACTTCCGTGCGCGCAACAAGCCGTTAACATCGATTTTCGCCATAACTGCGACATCAGCACAGGAGAAACCTATGACAAGCATGAAAACCCTGGTGGTAATGGAACCCCGTAGCATGGTGTGGCAGCAGCGTCCCAGACCCACCCCCGCAGCACACGAGGTCCTGATCAAACCCATTACCGCCGGGATTTGCGGCACCGATATTCACGCCTGGGCGGGTAATCAGCCGTTCTTTAGCTATCCGCGCGTGCTTGGCCATGAGCTGTGTGGCGAAGTGGTGGCTCTGGGCAGTGGGGCCAGCGGTTTTACCCCCGGACAGCGTGTGGCGCTGATCCCTTATGTTTCCTGTCAGCAGTGCGATGCCTGCCAGAGCGGCAAAACTAACTGCTGTGAAAACATCTCGGTGATTGGCGTGCATCAGGATGGCGGCTTCTGTGAATTTCTGAGCGTGCCGCAAAACAACTTACTGGCGGTGGATGATGTGGCGGTGGAAGCGGCAGCGTTGATTGAACCTTTTGCCATCAGCGCCCACGCGGTGCGTCGTGCGGCAGTGGCGGCAGATGAACAGGTGCTGGTGGTTGGAGCCGGGCCGATTGGTCTCGGGGTTGCCGCCATCGCCGCCGCTGCGGGGGCACAGGTGGTGGTCGCCGATACCAGCGAGCAACGTCGGGCGCATGTCACGCAACATCTTAATCTGACCACCATCAACCCGCTGGACGCAGATTTCGACGCCAGCCTGCGCGCGCAGTTTGGTGGCCGACTGGCGGCAAAGGTGATTGACGCCACCGGCAGCCCGGCGGCGATGAACGGTGCGGTGAAACTGATTCGTCACGGTGGCACCATCGTGTATGTCGGCCTGCACAAAGGCGATTTGGTGATCCCGGATACCGAGTTCCACAAAAAGGAAACCACGCTGATGGGCAGCCGTAACGCCACACGCGAAGATTTCGATAAAGTGCGCGAACTGATGGCAACCGGTCAGCTACGTGCCGACATGATGCTCAATCGTCATTACGATTTCTCCACCCTGGCGGAAACCTTTGAACCTGACGTGATCAACAACCGCGAGTTAATCAAAGGCGTTATCCACTTCGCGCGTTAAGCCAGGTCGGCATAAAGGTACAAACCGGGCACCTGGGATCCGGGATTATGCCTGCAAGGTGGCGAAAAAATGCTGGCGCACCGCGTCAGCTTCTACCCCCAGACACAGGCGCTGCGCGCGCAATCCGGCGAAAGGATCGTGGCGTGAGGCGAGGGCGTTCAGGCGACGCAACGTCTGGCCGCTGCTGATGCCCTCGGTCACCACCCGTACCGGTGCTTCCGTCAGGTGGAAAGCATGCGGCAACGCCAGCCAGGAAAGGGTCAGCGTGTCGTGCAGCGCCATACCATCAAATCCTTCTTTCTCCAGGCTATACGCCAGATACGGTCGGCAGATGGCGCTCAGTACCGGCTGATTAAGCTGGTGCACTTCTGCGCCGGTAATCAACACCTTATGGGTGACATCCAGCGGCACCATCACCACTGGCAGCTTTGACGCCAGCACCTGATCAGCGGCATGTGGGTCTTTCCAGATATTAAATTCCGCGAAAGGCGTCACGTTACCGCTGTGACCGTCGGTGCCAAAAGCGCCACCCATAATCACCAGTTCTTTCACCAGCGGAATAATATCCGGGGCCTGGTTAATCGCGCAGGCGATGTTGGTCAGCGGGCCAATCGCCACCAGGGTGATGGCGTGAGGACGGGCGCGCACGCTATCGATGATGAACTGCACCGCGCTGGGGGCCTGGTCGCTATGGTTATTGGTAAAGGCATCCCCCAGACCATCTTCACCATGCAGACGCGCCGGTGCCGATGGGGCCAGCGCCAGCGGACGTGAGCAGCCGCGATAAACCGGTGCATCAATCCCCATTTTCTCGCAAAACAGCCGGGCATTTTTTACCGCCTGGCCGACCGCCACATTGCCAAACACCGTGGTGATGCCCAGCAAATGCTGGGTGCGCGCGGCATAGGCCAGCGCAAAGGCGTCATCCACGCCGATATCAGTATCAAAAATCAGGCTGCGCATTGGGATCTCCCGTTCGTTTCTGGCAAGGTAAAACAAAAATGGGTGATTGCGAAGGCGCTATTTACGTGGCGTTTTATCTAACACCTTGTTGCCGGTCACATATTGTCTGCCAGCAACAGCCAGCGTATTATCATCCGCCTAAGGTGATGGCGTGCCACCTTTCCCAACCGCCGTTCTGGTAACAGACGGCTGATGACGCCTGACAACACTCGTATCCCTGCGCGGGAGACGGCGGTGTGTCAGGCGTTTTTCTGTCCTGCCGCGGCCCTGCGCGTTCCACATCTCAGGAGCTTCATAAATATGTTTAAGTCGTTGTTGGCAGTTATGCTCGGCGGTGCCGTTGGTTGTTCATTACGCTGGCTGATCTCGCTTCGTTTTAATACTTTGTTCCCGAATCTGCCGCCTGGCACCCTGCTGGTTAACCTGGCGGGTGGATTTATCATTGGCGCAGCGATGGCGTATTTTATCCGCAACCCACATCTCGACCCGACATGGAAGCTGCTGATTGTTACCGGCCTGTGCGGCGGCCTGACCACGTTTTCAACCTTCTCAGCAGAGATTGTGGTGCTGCTGCAAAGCGGTAAATACCTGTGGGCGATGTCGAGTGTGATGGTGCATGTGATCGGCTCCCTGTTGATGACCTTCGCCGGTTTCGCCGTCGTCAATCTGCTGGGATAAACGGGACGCTTGAAATAACCATTAAGAGGTAGATACTGGTCAGAGTTCTGTGCGCGTGACGCACAGAATTTGTCACCGATTTATCCGGACGATTAAGGAGCCCGTTGATGAGTAGTCACCCCAAATTCCTTAACCTGGTGTTGTTAAACGGTGAGCCAGAACAGAAATTGCGCGCGGCGCGTGCGGCTGGCTTTGATCAGGTTGAAATCTGGCGTGAAGATGTACAGGCCAGCGCGCAGGGGACGCTGGCGCTGGCGCAATTGGCCGCAGAGCAGCAACTCCGGTTTACCAATTTGCAGGTATTACGCGATTTCACCGGTGCACCGGATCGCGAACGCCAGCAAAAGCGCGAAGAATTGCGTCAGTTTATTCAGATTGCCCAGGCCCTGGGCTGCGACACCATTCAGGCTCCGGCCACCACGCGGGAAGATTGTCTGGCTGAGCGTATTGATGAAGATCTGCGCTGGATGGCCTCGGAAGCGGCACGTCACAAGATGCGCATCATGTATGAGCCGATGGCGTGGTGCAGTGTCGATAACACCCTGCCGCTGGCGTGGGAACGGCTGCAACGGCTGGATCAACCCAATATCGGCCTGGTGGTCGATTTGTTCCACATCTGCGCCCTGGGGGGCGACGCTGCCCAGCTCGATGGTATCCCCGCCGATCGCATCTATGAAGTTCAGCTGTGTGATATGGCGGCGCTGCCGCCGCCGAATAAAGACGCCATTATCGATATGGCACGCCACCAGCGTTTACTGCCTGGCGACGGTATCATCGAGGTGGAGCGTTTTGTCGATAAGTTGAAAAGCGCAGGCTATAACGGCCCGGTCGGCATTGAAGTGTTTAACGATACGCTAAAAGCGCAGCCACCGGGCGTGGCTGCACAACAGGCCTGGGCAGCGCTGAATCGCTACTGGCCTTAATCCTGCAGGCATTGGGCGATAAACGCAGCTGCTTCCATCGCGCCCTGTGACGAAATGGTATGGCCGGTGGTCGGTTCGAAGCGGGTTTCGATTGTCACCCCTGCGGAGCGCAGGCGCTGTGCGGCAGATTCGCTTTCGGTCCACGGAATCACGCCGTCAGCATGGCCGTGGATCAGCAGGGCTGGCGTCTGCGGCTGCGGCGTTAACGCGCCATCGAACGCCAGGCGGCCAGAAAATGCCACCACGCCCGCCAGCGGATGACGGCCTGATGCCAGCGCATCGAGTGCCATGATCGAACCCTGCGAGAATCCCACCAGAATCACTTTATCCCAGGCATCGGTAAACCCATGCTGCGCCATCAGCGGTTGCAGCGTGGCATCAAACGCGGCCCGTGCTTCGCGCACTCGCGCCGGACGATTTTCCGTGGTAACGCCGTTCAGGCTGAACCACTGATAACCCATTCCGTGTTCGAACGGCATCGGGGCATTCGGCGAGGCGAACGCCACATCCGGTAACACGCTGGCCCAGTGCTGGCCAAGTCCCGCCAGGTCAGCACCATTGCTGCCAACGCCGTGGAGAAAAATCACTAACGCTTTTGCCATCTTGCGGCTCCTTAAAAACCGTATTCCGCCATATCCGGGCCAGCCGGCACAATACCATTCGGATTCAGTGCCTTGATTGAATAGTAACCCTGTTTGATATGGTCGATATTCACTGTCTGACGCACGCCTGAAACCGCCAGCATACTCTTCAGGTAACGATTGAGCTGTGGATAGTCGCGCAGGCGACGCAGGTTGCATTTGAACAGCCCGTGGTAGGCGGCGTCAAAACGGATCAGCGTGACAAACAGGCGGATATCCGCTTCCGTCAGCTGCTCGCCCAGCAGGAAGGTACGCCCGTCGCTCAGCCGTTCTTCCAGCTCATCCAGCTGGCTGAAGACATCATGAAACGCCTGTTGGTAGCTGATTTGCGTGGTGGCGAACCCCGTGCGATAAACGCCGTTATTCAGACGTGGATAGATCGATTCGTTCAGGGCGTCGATCTCGCTTTGCAGATCCGCCGGATAAAGATCGATGCTGTTATCGGCCAGGGATCCAAAGCCGCTGTTCAGCATACGCAGAATATCGGCGGATTCATTATTCACGATGGTCTGCGTCTTTTTATCCCACAGCACCGGTACGGTGGCGCGGCCAGTGAAATCGGCAGCGGCGCGGGTATAGAGTTCGTGCAGATATTCGGCGTTGTTCAGGGTATCGCGGTTGGCACCGGGATAATCGCCGAAATGCCAACCCTGCTCACCGAGCTGCGGTTCCACCACCGAGACGCTAATCACCTGCTCCAGCCCTTTCAGGCTGCGGGCAATCAGGGTGCGTGAGGCCCACGGACAAATCAACGCCACATACAGATGGTAGCGATCTGGCTCAGCGGCAAACCCGGTCGAGCCATCGCTGCTGATCCAGTGACGAAAACTGGATGTCTGACGGACAAAGCCGCCCTGTTTATCGGTGGCCTGAACCGGGTGCCACTCTGCGCTCCACTTACCGTTTACCAACATCGCTCTGCTCCTCTGTGGTGATGCTGGTTAGCTTACTCTCTGAGCGGATGGGTGATAATCCGGGCAAACTGGCTTTGATTACTTCCATATTGGAAGGAATCAGCCCGGTGGATGATGGCGGAAATGATCGGCCAGGAAGTCGATCAACAGGCGGATTTTCTGCGCCAGATGGCGGGCGGACGGGTAAAGGGCAAACAGGCCGAGCGGTGGAATGGCGAAAGCATCCAGCAGCGAGACGATCTCACCACGTTGTAATGCGGGCGCAGCGATAAAACCCGGCAGGCGCGCAATGCCCAGCCCGGCCAGCGCGGCCTGCATACAGGCTTCGGTATTGGAAAAACACAGCCGTCCGCGAATCGGCATATTGACGCTATCACCGCACGGCGTGACGAACGGCCAGTGCCAGGGATCGCGGAAATTGGTGTCGCTGATGCATTGATGGGCCGCCAGATCGCGCCAGTGCTGCGGCGTGCCATGCTGTTGCAGATAGCCGGGTGAAGCCGCTATGCGTACCGGCACATCACCGAGGCGACGGGCAATCAGGCTGCTGTCGTCCAGCTTACCGATGCGAATCGCCATATCGAACCCTTCATCGACGATATTCACGGCACGATCGGAGAAGTTCACATCCAGTTCAATCAACGGGTAGGTTCGGGCAAACTCCACCAGTACGCTGGCGAGCACGGCGGTGCCAAAGGTGCCTGGCGCACTGATTTTCAGGCGACCAGTTGGGGTGGTGGCGCTTTCACGCACCGTAGCATCCAGCGTATCAAAGGCTTCCAGCAGGCTTTTCACCCGTTCGTAATAGGCCCGGCCCACTTCGGTGGGAGACAACGCACGCGTGCTGCGTTTGAACAGCTGCACGCCAAGCTCCTGCTCCAGTCTGGAAACCAGCTTCGAGGCCTGGCCGCTGCTGGTACCGAGCCGTGCGGCGGCACCGGCGAAACTGCCCACTTCCAGCACGGCAACAAACATGCGGTCACAATCAAGACGATCCATGGCGCTTCCTGACGACATAAAGAGCCTGAGTATAAAACGGTTGGCATTCGGTGCGCTGCACCTTTTCCCCGTCAGCAAAACCTGTTTGACTACAGGTTCGCCTTAAATCTGGCCGGGAGCCGTGGATGTCTTTGCTTCACCTGTCATCGCTGGCGGACGTCAGCGCCGCTACCTGGGATGCGTTATTACCTGATGATCAACCGTTTTTACGCCACGCTTTTCTGCTCACGCTGGAAGAGAGCGGCAGCGTGCGGCCGGAAAGCGGCTGGCAGCCGGATCATCTTATCTGGCGTGAACAGGGAGAAATCCGTGCAGCGCTGCCGGGTTATCGCAAACGCAACTCCTGGGGCGAATACGTGTTTGACCACGCGTGGGCCGATGCCTGCCAGCGGGCGGGTATTGCTTATTATCCCAAATGGCTTGGCGCGATTCCGTTCAGCCCGGTGACCGGCGCTCGGCTGCTGGGCGATGCCGCCAGCGTAATTGCCCAATTGCCGGATTATCTGCATCAGCACGGGCTCAGCAGCGCCCATATCAACTTCACCACGCCGCACGCCAATGGGCTGCTGGAACAGGCTGAGGACTGGTTGCCGCGTCTGGGTATCCAGTATCACTGGCACAATCGCGGCTACCGTGATTTCCAGGATTTTCTCGATACCCTGATGTCGCGCAAGCGTAAACAGCTGCGCAAAGAGCGCGAGCAGGTTGCCAGCAGTGGTTTCGCCTTTGAGTGGTATCGCGGCGATCAGCTGCGCGAAGATCAGTGGGACTTTGTCTACACCTGCTACGCCAACACCTATGCGGTGCGCGGCCAGCGGCCTTACCTGACGCGTGATTTCTTTAGCCTGCTTGCGGAACGCATGCCGCACAGCATCCGCGTGTGCATCGCCTCATTACAGGGGCAGCAGGCGGCGATGGCGTTCTGTCTGGTGGATAACAACACCCTGTATGGCCGCTACTGGGGCTGTCTGGCGGAGTTTGATCGGCTGCACTTCGAAACCTGTTTTTATCAGGGCATGGATTTCGCCATCGCGGAAGGGTTACAGCGTTTTGATGCGGGTGCGCAGGGCGAGCACAAGCTGGTCCGGGGCTTTGAGCCACAGCTGACCCACTCCTGGCATTATCTCAGCCATCCGGGGTTGCGTGCTGCGGTGGATGATTTTCTGCAACAGGAACGGGCAGGGATGCGCGCCTGGGCGGTTGAGGCGCGAGAATCCCTGCCATACCGGCGCGGCGATTAATCCACGCCGACAAAACCACCGGTCTGATGTTGCCATAAGCGCGCATACAAACCCTGCTGGGTCAGCAATTCGCGGTGGTTGCCCATCTCGACAATTTCACCTTTCTCCAGCACCACCAGGCGATCCATTTTGGCGATGGTGGAGAGGCGGTGGGCGATGGCAATCACCGTTTTGCCCTGCATCAGGGTTTCCAGGCTCTCCTGAATCGCTGCTTCCACTTCGGAATCCAGTGCCGAGGTGGCTTCATCCATAATCAGAATCGGTGCATCTTTCAGCAGCACCCGGGCAATGGCGATACGCTGACGCTGGCCACCGGACAGTTTCACGCCGCGTTCACCGACATGCGCATCCAGCCCGGTGCGGCCCTGTGGGTCAGACAGCAGCGGGATAAATTCGTCGGCACGCGCGCGGTGAATCGCCTGGATCAGCTCCGCTTCGGTGGCATCCGGTCGGCCATAGAGCAGGTTTTCCCGGATGGAACGGTGCAGCAGCGAGGTATCCTGGGTGATCATGCCAATCTGGCCGCGCAGGCTTTCCTGGGTCACGTTGGCGATGTTCTGGTCATCAATCATAATGCGACCGCCGTTAAGGTCGTACAGCCGCAACAGCAGATTCACCATGGTCGATTTCCCGGCACCCGACGGGCCGATCAGACCAATTTTCTCGCCTGGTTTGATATTGAGGTTGAGGCGATTGATCACCTGTCGACCGCCACCATAATCAAAACGCACATCTTCATAGCGGATCTGCCCGCGCGTCACCTGAAGTTTCTTCGCGGCGGGCGCGTCCTGCACGCTGAGCGGCTGAGAGATGGTGTTCAACCCATCCTGCACCATGCCGATATTTTCGAAGATGCCATTCACCACCCACATGATCCAGCCTGACATATTCACCAGACGAATCACCAGGCCGGTCGCCAGCGCAATGGCACCGACGCTAATCAGCGACTGGCTCCACAGCCACAGCGCCAGCCCGGAGGTGCTGACAATCAGCAGGCCATTCAGGCTCGACAGCGTGATATCCATGCTGGTGACCATCCGGCTGGCCTGCTGGGTTTTGTCGGTTTGCTCCTGAATCGCCTCGCGCGCATAACGTTTTTCGAGGTCGTTGTGGGCGAATAACTTGATGGTGGCAATGTTGGTATAGCCATCGACAATGGTGCCCATCAGTTTGGAACGTGCTTCCGATGAGGCCACGGAACGTTGCTTCACGCGTGGCACGAAATAACGCAGCGACAGGCTGTAAGCCACCAGCCAGATAATCAGCGGGATCATCAAACGCCAGTCGGCTTCGGCGAACAGCACCAGCGATGTGACGGCATAGATCAGCACATGCCAGATGGCGTCCACCAGTTGCACCGCAGAATCACGCAGCGAGTTGCCGGTTTGCATAATGCGCTGGGCGATGCGCCCGGCAAAATCGTTCTGGAAGAAATTCAGGCTCTGGCGCAGCACGTAGTTGTGATGCTGCCAGCGAATCATGCTGGTCATGCTGGGGTTGATGCTCTGATGCACCAGCAGGTCGTGGACGGCAATAACGATGGGCCGCAGAATCAGCGCCACGACGCCCATCCACAGTAAAATCGGCCAGTTGTCGCTAAACAACGTGGCGGGGGTCGAATGGTTCACCAGATCGATAATACGGCTGAGATAGCTGAACAGCGCCACTTCGATCAGCGCCTGCGCCAGCCCGACAACCAGCAGAGCGATAAAACTCGGCCACACCTGGCGCAGATAGTAGAGATAAAACGGCCAGACAGTGGAAGGGGGCGAATCCGTTGGTGCATCCTGGAAAATATTGATAAAACGTTCAAAACGGCGATACAGCATAGCGTCACTCTTTCCGTCTCATAGAGTCTTTCAGCTTAGTGCAACTTAGGGAGAAAACCGATATGGAATTGCTTATCCGTGGTCGTGAACCGCGCGATGCGGCAGCTTACCAGCGCCTTTACAGCCAGCCGGAGGTCTATCAATGGACCACGCAATTGCCCTATCCCAGTGTGGCGACCTGGGAGAAAAAGTTCGAGAAAATGGATGCGGACGGTTTTATTGCCTTTGTGGCCGAAATCGACGGCACCATGGTGGGAGAACTGACGTTGTTTGTCGAGCATCGCCCCCGCACCCGCCACGGCATCAGCTTTGGTATCAGCGTTGACCCGGCTTTCAGCGGACGCGGTATCGGTGAGCAACTGATTCGTACCGGCATTGATTACGCCTTTAACTGGCTGGGCGTGCAGCGCATCGAGCTGGAAGCGTTTCATGATAATCACCGCGCGCTGCGTCTCTACCAGCGTATCGGTTTTGAGCATGAAGGGGTACGGCGCAAAGCCTGTCTGCGCAATGGCGAATATCACGATATCGTGATGATGTCGCTGCTGCGCAATCCCTGATTTTTTTGCGCGATAAATCGCGCCGTTACGGATGGTGCGGGTCGTAGCGGCGCGATTGTGCGGGTTGTAGCGGCGCGATTTATCGCGCATCTGTTTTCATTCAATTAGTTCCCACATAGTTATCTAACGAAGTATTTTCCTCGACCTGGCGCACACTCCGTTACTTTGCTGCATGGAAATTCAGGGTTCTGTGCAGCACCGCACTCCCCTTTGTGGCATGCGCCAAATATGGCGCGAAATTCACCGTGCAATTCCCCCATCCGCACAATGACCTCTACCTGCCTGGCTCTCTATATTTTCTGCACAGGGAAAATTAAGCGGTATTCCTGAAAACATCATTTCGGGGCAGGAGGCTCCCACAGCCAGGGAATTCACCTTATGTCGCAAGCAAAAAATCTTAACCGCACCAGTCATGTCCGCATCTGGATGCTGATGTTGATCCTGTTTCTTTCGGTGGTGGCCTATGCCGACCGCTCGATCCTGTCGATCTCCGGATCGGCAATCAAAGAGGAATTTGGCCTGTCGGCGATCCAGCTGGGTCTGATCCTCTCCGCCTTTAGCTGGGCTTATGTGATCGGCCAGATCCCCGGAGGCTTGTTTCTCGACCGCTTCGGCACCAAAAAAGTCTACGGTGTGACGCTGGCGCTCTGGTCGCTCTCCACCATTGCGATGGGCTTTGTCGGCGAGTTTTCCAGCGGGATGACGGCGGCGCTGGTGCTGATGTTTGGGCTGCGATTTGTTCTCGGCCTGATTGAAGCCCCCAGCTTTCCGGCCAACGCGCGCGTGGTGATTATGTGGTTCCCCAGCGCAGAACGTGGGCGGGCATCGTCGCTGTTCAGTTCGGCGCAATACTTCGCTGTGGCCATCTTCTCACCGCTGTCGGGCTGGCTGGTGTCGCGTTATGGCTGGGAGTGGCCGTTCTTTGTGCTCGGCGGTATTGGCGTGCTGGCGGTGTTTGTCTGGTCGGCCTTTATGCGCAGTCCGAAGCAGCACCCACAGGTGTCGGCCAACGAACTGCGTCATATTGTTGATGGCGGCGCGCTGGTGGATATCGATTCCGCGCAGACACTCAAGGCACGCCCGGCGCTGAGCAAAGCCATGTTCAAAAAGCTGCTCAGCAACCGCATGTTGTGGTGTGCCTATATCGGCCAGTATTGCATCATCGCGCTGAGCTACTTTTTTATTACCTGGTTTCCCATCTACCTGGTACAGGCGCGGGGCATGAATATTCTGGATGCCGGGTTTGCCACCATCGCCCCGGCGTTGTTCGGCTTTGCGGGAGGGATTTGCGGCGGATACATTTCGGACAAACTGCTGGCGCGCGGCTGGAGCATCTCCTGGGCGCGCAAAACGCCTTATATCGTCGGAATGCTGATGGCGGCGACCTTAATCCTTGCCGCCGTGATCCCGAGCAATGCGGGCATTATCGCCATCATGTCATTTGCCTTCTTTGGCAAAGGCGTGGCGGCCGGGGCGGGAACCTGGACGGTAGTC
The DNA here is from genome assembly GCF_011395035.1 of Pantoea cypripedii. NCBI lineage: Bacteria > Pseudomonadati > Pseudomonadota > Gammaproteobacteria > Enterobacterales > Erwiniaceae > Pantoea > Pantoea cypripedii. The sequence continues at coordinate 4,070,131 of NZ_CP024768.1, read as the reverse complement.
AGCGATACCGCCCCGAAAGAAGCGGTGGGCCTGGCAGGCTCCATCTTTAACGGCATCGGGAATATCGCCGGTTTCCTTACCCCACTGCTGTTTGGCATCATCGTGGGTGTGACCGGCAGCTACAGCATCGGCCTGGTGTTTGTTGGCGCGCACTGCGTGGTGGCCGCCTTGCTGTTCTGGCTGGTGATGGGACCGATTGAGCGTGTCGGTGAGGAGCAGGAATCAACCGCCACATCCTATAAAAAACAGGGGAAAGAAGATGGTATCAAAGCAGTTTAACGTGCTGATGAAGGGGCCGTTATTACCCGCGCGTTTACAGGACAATCTGGATGCGCAATTCACCACTTATCGCCTGTGGCAGCAGGATGATCAGGCCGCCTGGCTGGCGCAGCACGGTGCGGAAATTGACGCGCTGGTCACCAGCGGTAACGCCCTGATGGGGGCCAATGCTGAATTGATCAATCAACTTCCCAACCTGAAAGTGATTTGCAGCAATGGTGTCGGGTATGACGCCATCAACACCGCTGCGGCGCAGGCGCGTGGCATTGTGGTGACCAACACCCCTGGCGTGCTCAATGCCTGCGTCGCCGACACCGGCATGGCGTTGTTGCTGGATGTCGCCCGCCGCATCAGCGCGGCAGACCGCTACACACGTGCCGGAAAATGGCAGAGCGAGGGGCGCTATCCGCTGTCAACGAAAGTAGGCGGCAAAGTGTGCGGCATTGTCGGGCTGGGTGGCATTGGCAAAGATCTGGCGAAGCGCGCGCAGGCGTTTGATATGGACATTCATTACTACAACCCGCGTTCACGCCCGGATGTGCCTTATACCCGTCATGATTCCCTGTTGTCGCTGGCACAGCGGGCAGATTTCCTGGTGCTGACGCTGCCAGGCGGTGCCGCGACGCATCATCTGGTGAATGCTGAGGTGTTGCGCGCGCTGGGGCCGCAGGGTTTTCTGATCAACATCGCGCGTGGCAGCGTGGTGGATGAGCAGGCGCTGATCGCCGCGCTGGAGGCTGGTGAGATCGCCGGAGCCGGGCTGGATGTCTTCGAACAGGAACCTGCGGTGCCGGAAGCGCTGCGCCAGCGTGATGACGTGGTGATCACCCCCCATCTTGCCAGCAGCACCCATGAAACCATGGCGGCAATGGCGGACCTGGTGTTCGAAAATCTGCTGGCGTTTGCTCAGGGCGAAGCGGTGCTGACGCGGGTAGTGTGAAGGAAATCTGGAATCCATCTCGACAATTCGCTATGATGTTAAATGTTGCACTTGTGCACTGTGCGTGAGTGCAATAAATTCCTGCCAGGTTTGCACAAAGCAGGGATTAACATGGCGGGTTCAATTCAGAATTTCAGGGACGAATGGCTGCAATTATTTTTTGTGTATGGGACTTCGCACAAATGTATTCCCGCCAATATTGAGACTGCGCTCGCGCGCAAACTCGACATCATCCATGCAGCAAAAAGCCATCTGGATTTACGCGCACCGCCAGGTAATCGTTTTGAAATGCTGCAACCTCCGTTGCAGCGGTATGCATCGATTCGTATCAACGGGCAGTATCGCCTCATTTTTCAATGGACTGATGGGAAAGCATGGGATCTGTATCTCGACCCGCACCGTTATAAACATCATCGATAAACGCTGGGGCAGGCCAGGCGTGATGGAGAGAGGAATGCAATGAAACAGGCAATGCGTAAACCAACCAGCGTAGGTGATGTACTTCAGTACGAATTCCTTGAACCTCTGGGCCTCAGGGTAAATGATTTGGCTGATATGCTGAATGTGCACCGCAACACGGTGAGTGCTTTGGTGAATAACAATCGCAAGCTGACTACGGAGATGGCCTATCGGCTGGCGGTGGTTTTTGCCACCTCGGTTGATTTCTGGCTGAATCTGCAACGTCACCTTGATCAGTGGGAAGTCGAAAACGATGCGCGTACTCAGGAAGAATTGAGTCGGGTCACGCCACTGGAAACCTTTCTCGCGCAACGACATCAGGTAGCGTGACGCTACAAATCGCACAAAACCGCCTGAAGAAATTTTGTTCAGCTGCCGATATCTCTCTACCACCCACTGATATTAAGGAGAGATATCGTGATAAAGCTGATTACCGTTGACGAACTGCGGCCGGGGATGTTTGTCCACAAACTGGAGGTTTGGTGGATCAAAGACAAACGCATTCGCAACCAGATGCTGATCACTGATAAACGCCAGATCGCCTGGATCCGCAACGAAGGGATCATTGAGGTATGGATCGATCTTGATAAATCGGTGCAGGCACCGCAAAAGCCCCCTGAACCGAGAAAAGCGATCCCGCAAACCCCCTATTTTCAGGAAATTAACCAGGCACAGGCCATCTTCACTCAGGGCAAACCCCGGGTGCTGGCGATGTTTAACGAAGCGCGCCTCGGGCAAGGCCTTGACCTCAACTCGACCATTAACCTGGTGGATGAAATCGCCGGGTCACTCACCCGTGAACCCACGGCACTGCTCAGCATGGCACGGCTGAAGAATCATGATGATTATACCTACCTGCATTCGATGGCGGTGTGTGGCCTGATGATCTCGCTGGGCAAAAAACTGGGGCTGGATGAACACCAGCAACGGCGGGTCGGCATGGGCGGTTTGTTGCATGACGTTGGCAAAGCGGCGGTGCCACTGGAAATTCTCAATAAGCCGGGCAGACTCACCCCGGAAGAGATGACGATCATGCGCCAGCACCCGATTGTCGGTGCGCAAATGCTGATGGAAGCCGATGCCGATGAGGATTTGCTGGATATCACTCTGCATCATCATGAAAAAATGGACGGCAGTGGCTATCCGCATGGCTTGAAAGGTGAGGAGATCACCCTTTACTCGCGCATGGCTGCGGTGTGCGACGTGTATGACGCCGTGACCTCAGACCGACCCTACCGTAAAGGCTGGACCCCTGCCGAAGCGATGCACAAGATGCTGAGCTGGCACGGTCACTTCGATAAAAAATTGCTGCAAACCTTTGTTCGATCCATCGGCATTTATCCGGTGGGATCGCTGGTGCGACTGGCTTCCGGACGGGTGGCGTTGGTGGTGCAGGCGGGAGAACAATCGCTGCTGAAGCCAAAAGTCCATGTCTTCTGGTCACTGCATGCGCAGCGCGAAATCAAGCCAGAAGAACTCGATCTCGGCAATAGCTTTTGCACTGACAGCATCACCGGTGCGGAAGACAGCGGCCTGTGGCAAAACGTCGATCTTAATCGTATCTGGGCGCTGCAAAGCGCCTGATTTTCGACCATTTTTATACTTTTTTTACGCCCGACATCCGCCTTTTTACCCCTTCTTTATATCGCCACGCGCATGCTTGCAGCACAACCAAATCCTCTGGAGGTCGCTGTGAGTGTGGGCGTGATAACCGGCATCGTGCTGGTATTTATCTTACTGGGCTATCTGTTCTATGCCCTGCTTAACGCGGAGGCATTCTGATGGCTGCCAACGCATTTCTGCTGATTGCGGTTTACCTGCTGGTGCTGATGGTGCTGGCACAACCGCTCGGACGCTTTATGGCGCTGATGATTGCCGATAAGCCGCTGCTGCCGCGCACCGAGCGTGCGCTGTGGCGGTTTGCCGGTGCCGATGGTGAGGCCATGCGCTGGCCGCATTACCTGCTGGCAATTCTGCTGTTTAATGCGCTGGGTTTTGTCGTGCTGCTGGTGATGCTGCTGATGCAGGGCACGCTGCCACTCAATCCGCAGCATCTGCCGGGACTCAGCTGGGACCTGGCACTGAATACCGCCATCAGCTTTGTCACCAACACCAACTGGCAGGCTTACAGCGGCGAAAGCACCCTCAGTTACTTTAGCCAGATGGCCGGATTAACGGTGCAAAACTTCCTGTCGGCAGCCACCGGTATCGCCGTTGCCTTTGCGCTGATTCGTGGTTTTGCCAATCGCTCGCTGGCAACGCTCGGTAACGCCTGGCGCGATCTGACCCGCATCACCCTTTACCTGTTGTTGCCGATCAGCCTGCTGATCGCGTTGTTTTATGTCAGCCAGGGCAGCATCCAGAGCTTTGAACCTTACCATGCGCTCACCACGCTGGAAGGCGCGCAGCAGACGCTGCCGCTCGGCCCGGTGGCTTCGCAGGAAGCGATCAAAATGCTGGGCACCAACGGTGGTGGTTTCTTTAACGCTAACTCAGCGCATCCGTTCGAAAACCCCAATGCCCTGACCAACTTTGTGCAGATGCTGAGTATCTTCCTGATCCCGGCGGCGCTGTGCTTCGCCTTTGGGCAGCAGGTGGGCGATCGTCGTCAGGGTCATATGTTGTTGTGGGCGATGACGCTGATGTTTGTGCTGGCGGTGGTGACGGTGATGTGGGCGGAGCTGCGCGGTAACCCGCATTTCCTCAGTCTCGGCGCGGACAGTGCTATCAACATGGAAGGCAAGGAGACGCGTTTCGGCATCCTCAATTCCAGCCTGTTTGCGGTAATCACCACGGCAGCCTCCTGCGGTGCGGTGAACGCGATGCATGATTCCTTCACGGCGCTGGGCGGCATGGTGCCAATGTGGCTGATACAGCTGGGCGAAGTGGTGTTCGGCGGCGTGGGTGCCGGGTTGTACGGCATGCTGCTGTTCGTGCTGCTGGCGGTGTTTATCGCGGGCCTGATGATCGGTCGCACCCCGGAATTTCTCGGTAAGAAGATCGATGTGTGGGAGATGAAAATGACCGCGCTGGCGATCCTGGTGACACCGACGCTGGTGCTGATCGGCACCGCGCTGGCGATGATGACCGAGGCAGGCCGCGCCGGTATGGCGAACCCCGGCACGCACGGCTTCAGCGAAGTGCTGTACGCCGTCTCTTCTGCCGCTAACAACAACGGCAGCGCCTTTGCCGGTTTAAGCGCCAACACGCCGTTCTGGAACCTGTTGCTGGCGGTGTGCATGTTCGTCGGTCGCTTCGGCATCATCATTCCGGTGATGGCGATTGCCGGTTCGCTGGCGGTGAAAAAAGTGCAGCCAGTGGGCAACGGCACGCTGCCGACACACGGCCCGCTGTTTGTCGCCCTGCTGATTGGCACTGTGCTGCTGGTAGGCGCGCTGACCTTCATCCCCGCACTGGCACTCGGTCCAGTGGCGGAACATCTGCAATTAATTCAGGGATAACGGAATCATGAGTCGTCAACAACTGGCCCTGTTTGATGCGGCATTGACCCGCACCGCGATACTGGATGCGGTGAAAAAACTCGACCCGCGTGTGCAGTTTCGCAACCCGGTGATGTTTCTGGTGTGGCTCGGTAGCGTGCTGACCAGCGTGCTGGCGATCGGCATGGTCGCGGGTCAGCTCAGCGGTAGCGCCGGTTTTACCGCCGGGGTCGCGGTGTGGCTGTGGTTTACCGTGCTGTTTGCCAACTTTGCCGAAGCGCTGGCGGAAGGGCGCAGCAAAGCGCAGGCCAACAGCCTGAAAGGGGTGAAAAAGAGCGTCGATGCGAAAAAACTGGCGGAGCCGCATTACGGTGCTGCCTGGAAAAACGCCTCCGCGGATAGCCTGCGCAAAGGCGATGTGGTGCTGGTGGAAGCCGGTGACATTATCCCGTGCGATGGCGAGGTGCTGGAAGGCGGCGCGTCAGTGGACGAGAGCGCTATCACCGGCGAATCGGCACCGGTGATTCGTGAATCCGGCGGTGACTTTGCGTCCGTGACGGGCGGTACCCGCATCCTTTCCGACTGGCTGGTGATTCAGTGCAGCGTCAATCCAGGGGAAACCTTCCTTGACCGGATGATCGCCATGGTGGAAGGCGCTAAACGCCGTAAAACCCCGAATGAAATCGCCCTGACCATTCTGCTGGTGTCGCTCACCATCGTATTCCTGCTGGCGACGGTGACGCTGTGGCCGTTCTCCGCCTGGGGCGGCACCCCGGTCAGTATCACCGTGCTGGTGGCGCTGCTGGTGTGCCTGATCCCCACCACCATCGGCGGTTTGTTATCTGCCATCGGTGTGGCAGGGATGAGCCGGATGCTGGGCGCGAACGTTATTGCCACCAGTGGCCGTGCGGTGGAAGCCGCGGGTGACGTCGATGTGTTGATGCTGGATAAAACCGGCACCATCACCCTGGGTAACCGCCAGGCGACGCAATTTCTGCCGGCACCTGGCGTTAGCGAACAGCAGCTGGCCGATGCGGCACAGCTGGCGTCGCTGGCGGATGAAACGCCGGAAGGACGCAGCATCGTGGTGCTGGCGAAGCAGAAATTTAACCTGCGTGAACGCGATCTCAGCAGCATGGGGGCCAGTTTTATTCCGTTCTCAGCGCAAACCCGCATGAGCGGCGTCAACGTGCAGGACCGCCTGATTCGTAAAGGGGCGGTGGATGCAGTTCGTCGCCATATTGAAGCCAGCAATGGCCGTTTCCCGGCGGAGGTCAATGCGGCGGTGGAAGAGGTGGCACGCGCCGGTGGCACGCCGCTGGTAGTGGCGGAAGGCGCACAGGTGCTGGGCGTGGTCGCGCTGAAAGATATCGTGAAAGGCGGCATCAAAGAGCGTTTTGCCGAGCTGCGCAAAATGGGCATCAAAACCGTGATGATCACCGGCGATAACCCGTTAACCGCGGCGGCAATTGCCGCAGAAGCGGGCGTCGATGATTTTCTTTCGGAAGCGACACCGGAAGCCAAACTGGCGCTGATTCGTCAGTATCAGGCGGAAGGACGTCTGGTAGCGATGACCGGCGATGGCACCAACGATGCTCCGGCACTGGCGCAGGCCGATGTGGCGGTAGCGATGAACTCGGGTACCCAGGCGGCGAAAGAGGCGGGCAACATGGTCGACCTCGACTCCAACCCGACCAAGCTGCTGGAAGTGGTGCATATCGGTAAACAGATGCTGATGACGCGCGGCTCGCTGACCACCTTCAGTATCGCCAACGATGTGGCGAAATACTTCGCCATCATTCCGGCAGCGTTTGCGGCGACCTATCCGCAACTGAATATGCTGAACGTGATGCAGCTGCATTCACCCAACTCCGCCATTTTGTCGGCGGTGATTTTTAACGCGCTGGTGATTGTGTTCCTGATCCCGCTGGCGCTGAAAGGGGTGAGCTACCGTCCACTGAGCGCCGCGGCGTTGCTGCGTCGTAACCTGTGGATTTACGGCGTGGGTGGGCTGGTGGTGCCGTTTATCGGTATTAAAGCGATTGATGTGCTGCTGACCGTATGCGGTCTGGCGTGAGGAGAAGAGAGATGAGTCAGTTACGTCCGGCTATTGTATTGTTAGTGCTGCTGACCGTGCTTACCGGTGCGGTTTATCCCCTGCTGACCACCGGGCTGGCGCAGTGGTGGTTTCCGGCGCAGGCCAATGGTTCGCTGCTGGAACAGGATGGCGCGGTGCGCGGTTCAGCGCTGATTGGGCAGAGCTTCAGCCAGCCCGGCCATTTCTGGGGCCGTCCATCGGCCACCGGTGACAGCGCTTATAATGCCCAGGCCTCCAGCGGCAGCAATCTGGCCGGTAACAACCCGGCGCTGGATAAAGCGGTGGCGGAGCGCGTTGCGGCGCTACGTGCGGCTAACCCGCAGGCACCGACGGCGGTGCCGGTGGATCTGGTAACCGCTTCCGCCAGCGGCCTCGACCCGGATATTTCACCCGAAGCGGCGCTGTGGCAGGCTCCGCGTATTGCGGCGGCGCGTCAGTTACCGTTGCAGCAGGTGGAGGATTTGATTACGCGCCACACTCAACGTCCGCTGCTGCCGTTTATCGGTGAAGAAACGGTGAATGTGCTGCGATTGAATATGGCGCTGGATGCGTTAACTAACTGACACTCTGGCACATACCGTAGCGGCGCGATTTATCGCGCAGGTTTTCTGGCACGATGCACGGCATAGCGCGATAAATCGCGCCGCTACGGGATCGGAGAATGAATGGATTGATGATGAACGACGAACTGCCTCGCCCCGATCCGGATGCGTTGCTGTTGAACCACAGTGACAGCCATCGCGGCAAACTCAAAATCTACTTTGGTGCCTGTGCGGGTGTCGGCAAAACCTTCGCGATGTTGCAGGAGGCACAGCGCCTGCGCGCCCAGGGACTCGATGTGCTGGCGGGCGTGGTGGAAACCCACGGACGCGATGAAACCGCCGCCTTGCTCAAAGGCCTGGCGGTTTTGCCACGTCGGGCCACCGGTCGTTCACGCCATGCGGAGTTTGATCTGGATGCGGCGCTGGCACGCCATCCGGCGGTGATCCTGATGGATGAACTGGCGCATACCAATGTGCAGGGTTCGCGCCATCCCAAGCGCTGGCAGGATATCGAGGAATTGCTCGAGGCCGGTATTGACGTCATCACCACCGTTAACGTGCAGCATCTGGAAAGCCTCAATGATGTGGTGGGCGGCGTCACCGGTATCCAGGTACGCGAAACCGTGCCGGACCCCTTTTTTGATGCGGCCGATGAAGTGGTTCTGGTAGACCTGCCTCCCGACGACCTGCGTCAGCGGCTGAAGGAGGGCAAAGTTTACGTCGGCGATCGCGCCGAACGCGCCATCGAAAACTTCTTCCGTAAAGGCAACCTGTTTGCGCTGCGTGAGCTGGCATTGCGCCGCACCGCAGACCGGGTGGATGACCAGATGCGTGCCTGGCGCGATCAGCAGGGGCGCGACAAAGTCTGGCACACGCGTGACGCCATCCTGCTGTGCATCGGCGATGACACCGGCAGTGAAAAACTGGTACGTACCGCTGCGCGGCTGGCAGCGCGTCTCGGCAGCGAGTGGCATGCGGTATACGTTGAAACGCCACGCCTCAATCGCCTGCCGGAAGCGCGGCGGCGCGGCATTTTACGCACGCTGCAACTGGCACAAGAGCTGGGGGCAGAAACCGCTACCTTGTCCGACCCCGATGAAGCGCGTGCGGTGTTACGTTACGCGCGCGAGCACAATCTCGGCAAAATCGTCACGGGTCGTCAGCCACAGCGACGCTGGCGGCGCGACAGTTTTGCCCAGCGTCTGGGCGAGCTGGGGCCGGACCTCGATCTGCTGGTGGTGGCGCTGGATGAGCCGGTGCGTGATGCGCCCGCCGCGTTGAACGGGCAGCGCGCCAGCGCGGAAAAATGGCGTATGCAGTTACGCGGCTGCCTGATGGCGCTGGTGCTGTGCATTCTGGTCACCTCAGCCGGGCGCTGGCTGTTGGTGGAGTTCGATCCCGCTAACGGCGTGATGATTTATTTGCTGGCGGTGGTGATTGTCGCGCTGCGCTTCGGTCGCTGGCCGTCGGTGTTTGCCACGGTAATCAATATTCTCGCCTTTGACCTGTTTTTCGTCGCCCCCACCGGCACCGTGGCGGTGTCGGATCTGCAATATCTGGTGACGTTCGCGGTGATGCTGGCGGTCGGCGTGATCGTCGGCAATCTGACGGCGGGCGTGCGTTATCAGGCGCGGGTGGCGCGTTATCGTGAACAGCGCGCGCGTCATTTGTACGAAATGGCGAAGTCGCTCGGCAGCGCGCTGACGCCACAGGACATCGCCAGCACCAGCCAGCGGGTGATTGAGGTGACGTTGCAGGCGCGCAGCCTGCTGCTGCTGCCGGATGAGCAGGGCGAGTTGCAGACCGTGGGTGACAGCAGCATGGGTACGCCGCCGGATCTCGCCATCGCCAAATGGAGCTACAGCAAAGGCCAGCCGGCCGGGGCAGGCACCGACACCTTACCGGCGGTGCCGTACCAGATTCTGCCGCTGAAAAGCGGTAACCACTGTCGTGGCTTGCTGGTGGTGGAACCGGAAAATCTGCGTCAGTTGATGATTCCGGAACAACAGCGACTGGTGGAAACCTTTACCGTGCTGATTGCCAACGCGCTGGAGCGAATGGCGCTGTCGCAGAGTGAAGCGGCATCACGGCTTTCTGCCGAACGTGAACAGCTGCGTAACGCGCTGTTGTCGGCGCTGTCACACGATTTGCGCACGCCGCTGACGGTGCTATTTGGTCAGGCGGAAATGCTGATGCTCGACCTCGCCAGCGAGGAGTCAAAATATGTCCCGCAGGCGAATCAGATCCGTGAGCAGACGCTGAGCACCATCCGGCTGGTGAGCAATATGCTGGATATGGCGCGCATTCAGTCCGGTGGGCTGAATCTGCGTGAAGAGTGGGTGGCGCTGGATGAGGTGATCGGTGGCGCGCTGAGCAGCATGGGTCCTTCGCTCAAGGGCCATGATTTCACCCTCGATCTCCCTGATGAGCTGGTGCTGATCAAAGGTGACAGCAGCATGCTGGAACGGGTGTTTACCAATATCATCGAAAACAGCCTGAAATATGCCGGTAACGCGGCGCAGCACGGTATCCATGCCTGGCGTGAACATGACCGGCTGGAAATCGCCATCTGGGACAGCGGCCCCGGTATCGCGCCGGAGGCGTTGACGCGCATCTTTGATAAATTCGCCCGTGGCGATAAGGAATCGGCGGTGCCGGGCGTTGGCCTCGGTCTGGCGATCTGTAAAACCATTATTGAATCCCACGCAGGCCGCATCTGGGCAGAGAACCGTCCTGAAGGTGGCGCGAGTTTCCGTCTTTCCCTGCCGCTGCCGCCAGCTCCTGAAATTTCTGAAGATGGGCTGAAATAACTTCACACTTGTTCGGTTATAATCGCGGGCTTGTCAGTTGATTAATGGGAAATTATGGAACGTTTTACCGAAAACCTGATGTATGCATCGCGCTGGCTGTTGGCACCGGTTTACATTGGACTTTCGCTGGGATTGCTGGCGCTCACCATCAAATTTTTCCAGGAAGTGTTTCACATGCTGCCGGATATCCTCAGCATCGGGGAAAACGATCTGATCCTGCTGCTGCTGTCGCTGGTGGATATGACACTGGTCGGTGGCCTGCTGGTGATGGTGATGCTGTCGGGCTATGAGAACTTTGTGTCCAAACTGGATATCGCCGAGCACAAAGAGAAACTGAGCTGGCTCGGTAAGATGGACTCCGGCTCGCTGAAGAACAAAGTGGCGGCGTCGATTGTGGCGATTTCCTCGATTCACCTGCTGCGGGTGTTTATGGAAGCGCGCAATGTCGAAAACGACAAACTGATGTGGTACGTGATTATCCACCTGACGTTTGTACTGTCGGCGTTTGTCATGGGATATCTGGACAATATGTCAAAAACGGAAAAGAAATAATTTTCCGTCCCGTAACGGCGCGATTTATCGCGCCGTTACGGGATATCATCTGGCGGGTTGTGCCCCTGCCAGCTGCGGCATCACTTCACGAATCATGGCAAAAAACTTCTGCAATCTCGCCGGATAATAACTGGCCCACGGATAGGTTAACCACACCGGTAGCGGCGGTGCCTGCCACTCTGGCACCAGCTGAATCAAATCGCCGCGCGCTAAATCGTCCAGCACCACCCACGACGACACCACAGCCGCTCCCATTCCTGCCAGCGCCGCCTTGCGCACCGCATACAGGCTGTCACTTGCCAGACGCGGGTTAATCGCCAGATTCAGCGGCTGTCCGTCGCTGAGGCGTTGCAGGGCAATCTCGCCGTGATAAAAACTGGTCAGCGCCAGCCACGGCAGAGACGTCAGTTGTTCCACCCGTTCTACCGGCGGATGCGCTGCCAGTAACGACGGGGCAGCCACCACAAAACGGGGGACTTCCGCCAGCAAAATCGCCACTACCGAGGGATCGGTGGGTGGGCCGACCTGAATGGCGCAATCGACGTTTTCAGCGACAAAATCAGGTGTGCGGTCATTCAGCATCCACTCCACATTCAGACGCGGATAGCGTTGCAGATAATCCACCAGCGGCGCGACCAGCTGATCCTGACCAAACGCATGGGGCGCACGTACGCGCAGGGTGCCCACCGGATCGTCGCTCGCGCCGGTCAGTTCATCCTCCAGTGCATACCAGGTGGCAAGCAACTGACGCGCCTGCTGATAGCAGCGTTCACCGTCATCGGTCAGTTTCAGTGCGTGGGTGGTGCGCAGAATTAACTTCAACCCCAGCCGTTGCTCCAGCGCCTGCAAACGACGGCTGATGGTCGGCTGGGTGGTGCCAAGCTGTGCGGCGGCGGCGGATAACGATCCGCTCTCCACGATGCGGATAAAGGTTTGCATCAGTTCGATGCGGTCAACGCTGGAAGAATGGCTCATACGTACCACGTATAATGGTTTTGTCTTTCATCAGTCTACCGCGTATGGCGGCGACGCGCTTTAATAAGCGCACTTTCACGGGGAGAAATGAATATGTCTGCCATGACGCAATCTTCAGAACGGGTCACTGAATCACTACCCGCACCGCTGGTCTTCACACTGGCGGCGGGCGCAGGTCTCAGTGTCGCGTCGATTTACTACAGCCAGCCGATGCTGGATATCATCAGCAAACAATTTAATGCCAGCATTGGCAGCGTCGGCATGGTACCGATGCTGACGCAGGCCGGTTATGCGCTCGGCATCCTGCTGCTGGCACCGCTGGGTGACCGCCACGATCGCCGCACCATCATCCTGATTAAAGGTTTGCTGCTGGTGGCGGCGCTGTTGCTGTGTGGCTTCTCCGGCGGCCTGAATGCGCTGCTGATCGCCAGCTTTGTCACCGGCTTAACCGCCACCGTGGCGCAGGATATCGTTCCGGCATCGGCCGCGCTGGCACCGGAACGCAGCCGGGGGAAAACCGTTGGCACGGTGATGACCGGCCTGTTGGTCGGCATTTTGCTCTCCAGGGTGGTCAGTGGGGTGGTGGCTGAATATTTCGGCTGGCGCACCATGTATCTGGTGGCGGCGGGGGCGGTGTTGCTGATCAGTCTGGCGCTGTGGCGTGTGCTGCCCCGTTTCCAGCCAGGCACGTCGGTGAGCTATCCGCGTCTGCTGTTGTCGCTGGCGCATCTGTGGCAGCACCACCAGACACTGCGTCGTGCGGCGCTGGCCCAGGGCTTGCTGTCGGTAGGTTTTAGCGCCTTCTGGTCAACCCTGGCGCTGATGCTGAGCGATCGTTTCCATCTCGATAGCGCCGTGGCGGGAGCATTCGGCCTCGCCGGTGCCGCCGGTGCGCTGGCTGCACCACTGGCGGGCAGTTTTGCCGACCGCATTGGTCCGGCACGTGTCACCCAGTACGGCGCCACGCTGGTGATGGTGTCCTTTGCGCTGATGTTTCTGCTGCCGGTGTTGCCGGTATCCGCCCAGCTTGGGCTGATTATCATCAGTACCGTGGGCTTTGATTTAGGGGTACAGGCGACGCTGGTGGCGCATCAGACGCTGGTCTACAGCCTGGCACCGGAAGCGCGTAGCCGCCTGAATGCTCTGATGTTCACCGTGGTGTTTATCGGTATGGCAACCGGTGCCGCGCTGGGCAGCCTGGCGCTGGCCCACTGGGGCTGGACCGGCGTGGTTGCGTTGTCTACCCTGGCTGCGGCGCTGAGCCTGATGATTCGCCTGGCGAGCCGTCACCTGAAAAACTGATTGTCATATCCTGTGCCAGGCTTAAAGAAGATCCCTGATAAAAACGGAGCGTTATGGATTTTCTTGCCTGGACGGCAGCAACCGGTGGTTTGTTGCTGCTAATGTCACTGGCTTCCGGCTGGATTCACCGGGGGCCAGTGACGTCATTTGGTCTTTACCTGTTTGCGGGTGTCCTTTGCGGCCCGTGGATGCTCAATCTGCTGCAAATCGATATTCTCGGGCACGCTGATCTCGCCGCCCACATCACCGAAATCACTATGGCCGCCTCGCTGTTTATCACCGGCCTTAAGCTGCGTCTGCCGTTGCGCGCCCATGCCTGGCGGGTGGGGGTGCGGCTGGCGTTTCCGGCGATGTTGCTCACCGTAGCGGGCATGACCTTGCTGGTGCGCTGGCTGACCGGTTTTGACTGGCCGCTGGCGCTGGCCTTTGCCGCGATTGTCGCGCCTACCGACCCGGTGCTCGCCAGCCTGATTTCCGTCAACGACGCGCGTGACGACGACGCACTGCGCGTGGCGCTTTCCAGCGAAGCCGGGATGAATGATGGCTCGGCGCTGCCATTGTTGATGCTGGCGCTGCTGATGCTGCATCATCCCGCGCTCACCTTGACCGATATTAGCCTGTGGGCCGCCAGAGATGCCGTCTGGGCGATGGGGGGTGGGATGGTTATCGGTTATGTCATTGGCCGCGTAATCGGCCAGCTGGCGACCCATCTGCGCAGCGCTCATCAGGATGTGGCACCGAATGATATTCTCGCGCTGGCCCTGATTGCCCTGAGCTATGCGGCGGCGCAGTCACTCGATGCCTCCGGCTTTCTGGCCACCTTCGCGGCGGGCGTGGGTTTACGCCGTGCCGAGCTGCGGGTGGTGAAGCGTTTTCCCCCGCAGGATGTGCCGGAAGAGGAGCATCTGCTACCGGCTGAAGCACGCGTCAATCCTAACCAGCGGCTGGCCCACGGTGGCAGCGGCATGGTGAAATCGGTGGGGTTGGTGGTCGGTGATGCGCTGTCGTTTGGTGATACTATCGAGCGCCTGCTGGCGGCGGCGATGATGGTGGTGCTGGGCGTGACGCTGGCGCACCACTGGAATCTGACCGGCATTGGCCTGGCGATGCTGTTGTTTGTGCTGGTGCGGCCACTGGCGGTGTGGATCACCACGCTGGGCTGTGGCCTGCCATTCGCACGGCGTTTGCTGATTGGCTGGCTGGGGATTCGCGGCATCGGCAGTATCAATTATATTGCTTACGCCTGGGTGCACGGTATGCACGGCCCACAGGCAGAACAGATGGCGGATATGGCGTTGACGTTAGTGGTGTGCAGCATTGTGTTGCATGGCGTAACGGTGACGCCGTTGCTTAACTGGCGTGCGGCCCGTCAGGCTTCACGCACGCAACACGACTGACTACGATTTTCTGGAAACAACAGGAGCCTGTTATGAAAGTTTTATTACTTGCCCTTTTCGGGCTTTCGCTGTCGGCCAGCGCGCTGGCGGATGACGCAAACGCGGATAGCGAACAAAACGTCTATGCCAGCCAGCTGTGCCATCTGGTCAGCAATGAAAAAAGCACCGGAACCATGGACAGTTATGTGGCAAAAATGAAGTCACAAATGGCGGCCAGCCAGTCACCCTCGGCGTTAAGCCCAGCGGAATTTGATGAAGAGACGGCACAGGAAGTGATCAATGCCTGGCTGCAACTGGGTGACGATGAGCGCAGCCAGTTACGTCATAACCAGCAGCAATGCGAGCAAACGGTGATGACACAATTTCAGCAGGAAGATTAAATCTTTTTATCGTCCGCTTTAACCATAAAATACGCGCCTTTTTCGGCGCGTTTTTTTATAGCTTTTTTGTACAGATTGCGTACATAATCGCCAGCGTTTGGCATTGACCTTGCATCACCATAACGAGACACAGCCTGAAGGCTGTCCCTTTTCTGACAGTGGCTTCACAGCATGATGATAACGCGTCGCCGCCTTTTGCTGGCAACCGGGGCAACGGTACTTTCAATGACCACAGGCAAATTGTTTGCCCGTGATGACATTATTCCTCTCTGGCCGGACGATCCGCCCGGCGGCGGTGGCCCATCCGGTTTATTACGTATCAGCGCCAATGGTTCCTGGTCCAATGTTGTCTCACCGGCGATTCAGCGTTTTCGCCCGGAAAACCCCAATGGTGAAGCGGTGCTGATTGCCGCCGGTGGCGGGTATAAATGGATCGGCATGGGGCGTGAAGCCTGGCCGGTGGCACGCTGGCTCAACGCCAACGGCTACACCGCCTATGTGCTGAGCTATCGCTTACCGGGTGAGAAGTGGCAGGCGGGCCATCTGGCACCGTTGCAGGATGCGCAGCGTGCCATTCGGCTGGTGCGTTCGATGGAGCGCAAAGTTCATCTGCTGGGCTTTTCTGCCGGTGGGCATCTGCTGGGCATGGCGGCGGCGCGGCCTGATTTCGACTCGTATCCGGCACAGGACCCGCTCGATCAGGTGGTGCCGAAGGCGGATAGCGTCGGCCTGATCTATCCGGTCATCACGCTGGAAGCGCCATATCAACACACCACGACCCATTTAATGATGGTCGGTAACAACGCTACGCCAGCCGAAGAGGCTAACTGGTCGGTGCAGAATTATGTTACCCGCAACTACCCGCCGACTTTCCTGGCGCAGGCGGAAGACGATCACACCTCCAATCCACACAATACCGAACTGATGCGCGATACCTGCCGCCGTATGCGGGTGCCGGTGGAACTGATCGAGCTGAGCCGCGGTGGTCACGGTTTTGGCCTGGGTCAGGCGGGAACGCCAGCGGCCCTGTGGGATCAGGCTTATACGCGCTGGCTGGATCACCTGAGCTAATCGGCTGCCTACGTCAGATTAAAGTATTTATCCGGCTGCAACGGTTCCGGCAGCGGATCGCCATTCATTGACTTCAGGTTACGTTCAATCGCCACACAGATGGCATCCAGCGGCAGGTCGTTCGGCGCAGTGCCAAACGGGTCTTCCAGTTCTTCCGCCAGCGATTCCAGCGACAAAAAGGTGTAGGAGATAAACACCGACACCAGCGGCGTCATGGCGTGTAAATCCGACACCAGCGCAAACGGCAGCAGGGTACAGAACAGGTACACGGTACGATGCAGAATCAGGCTGTAGGCGAACGGAATCGGCGTGCCAGCGATACGATCGCAGCCCCCCAGCACGGTGGAAAGATGGTTCAGGTTTTCATCCATGCTCTGCCAGACAATGTCCGAGATATGTCCTTCATGCCGCTGTTGCGCCAGCCATTCCCCCATCCGCAGCAAAATCTGCGTAGTAGGTAGCGGATTGCTTAACACCTGATCACGGAAGCCTGGCGGCAGCGTGCGCTGCAAATCTGCGGTCGGGTCGGTATGACGCAGCTGATGCTTCATGCTCAGGTTGAAGGCGATTTGCAGATTGGCAAATTCACGCGCCTGCTCAAGGCTGAGGGTGGGGATGCTTTTCACCTGGCGCAGCAACGAACGCTGGGTAATCAGCAGCGTGCCCCACAGGGTGCGGGCTTCGGTAAAACGCGCATAGCTGGCGTTATTACGAAAGCCAAGGAAGATCGCGATCGACACACCAATCAGGCTGAAGGGCGCGGTGGTCAGATGGATGCCGAGGGTTTCATACCAGGGAAAACCGAGGATGGCGATTAACGACATCAGCAGGTTGAGTGATAAACGAAACAGAATGCTGGTAAGCACCGAACCGTGCCAGTCGAACAAGCGCAGGAACCAGTGCTGATGTGGGCGAACAATCATTTTTGCGATGGTGAGTTTTTGATTTTGTGATCACAGGTTACGCCTGTCTTCACTGACTGATCAACGCTGTTTCGTGGGTTTTCTTCGGTGTGAAGGGTGTTTTTTTCTGTTAAATCAATCTTCTAAAATCGTTTTGAACAACTTATAAAATTCTTTCCGTTATCTCTTCCGCGCGGCTTTTCTTAAAGTTCATCTCAACGACACAACACATAAAACCCATACCGCTGAGGAAATAACCATGTCTAAACTTGACCTGCTCGACCCGCAAAACTCTACCCTGATCTTCATCGACCACCAGCCGCAGATGGCGTTCGGCGTGGCCAATATTGATCGCCAGCAGCTCAAAAATAACACCGTTGCCCTGGCAAAAGCGGGCAAGATTTTCGACGTGCCGGTGATTTACACCTCGGTGGAAACCGAAAGCTTTAGCGGCTACATCTGGCCGGAACTGCTGGCGGTGCACCCGGAAGCGAAGCCGATTGAGCGCACATCAATGAACTCCTGGGAAGATGCAAAATTCGTCGAAGCGGTGGAAAAAACCGGTCGTAAAAAGCTGATTATCTCTGCCCTGTGGACGGAAGTTTGTCTGACGTTCCCGGCGCTGATGGCGCTGAAAGCCGGTTATGAAGTGTATGTGGTGACAGATACCTCAGGTGGCACCAGCGTTGATGCCCATGAACGTTCGGTACAGCGGATGGTGCAGGCGGGTGCCGTACCGGTGACCTGGCAGCAGGTGCTGCTGGAGTACCAGCGCGACTGGTCACGTAAAGAGACTTACGATGCGGTGATGGATCTGGTGCGCGAGCACAGCGGTGCCTACGGTATGGGTGTCGATTATGCTTACACCATGGTACACAAAGCCCCGCAACGTCAGGCTTTATAGGGTAAAAGGGTTTTCAGGGCATCGATAAACAGCCGCAACGCCATCGACTGATGGCGGTTAGGCGGGAACCATAAGGCGATGCCCGCCGACTGCACCCGCCACTCAGCCAGCAGTTCCACCAGCTGGCCGCTTTCCAGTCCCTTGCTGGCATAGGGCAGGGGCAGATAAGCAATCCCCAGATGATGGATGGCCGCTTCGGCCATCAATGCATTGCTGTCCAGCGTAAGCGAACCCGGCACATCAATTTCCAGCGCCTCGTCCTGACGTTGATACTCCCAGCGATAGCGTTTACCGCCCGGCAACCGTTGCCGGATACATTGCTGCTGGTGCAAATCCAGCGGGTGATGTAAGGGCGGATGCCCGGCGAGATAAGCCTTTGATGCCACGGTGACAAAGGTCAGCGGACCTCCCATCGGTATCGCCACCATATCCTGCGGTACATCCTCAATCAGCCGGATACCGGCATCAAATCCTGCTGCGGTGATATCCACCAACGCACCCTGCGCGGCCAGATCCAGTTCGATATCGGGATATTGTGCGCTGAAGGTCGGAATGACCCGGGTCAGCAGCAAACTGATCGCCGCATCGCTGGCGCTGATGCGCAGCGTGCCGTAATGCTGCTGGCGGTGGGCGCTGACATCATTCAGCACCTCATCCATCTCGTCGAGTAACGGGGCCAGCCGCGTCAGCAACTGCTGGCCCGCCTCGGTCAGCGCTACGCTACGCGTTGTGCGCTGAAACAATTGCACGCCGAGATTGTGTTCCAGCCCTTTTACCAGATGGCTAAGCGAGGAGCGTTTCAGGCCAAGCCTTTCGGCGGCATGACGAAAGCTGCGTTGTTCTGCCAGCGTCTTAATGGCCTGTAACTCATGCCAGGAAGGTCGTCTCATTGGTGGTTTTTCCTCACCAGGTCATGCGTGATTAGGGAGATTATGACCACCAGTAAAGCGATCTACTATCAGGTTTTCAACCGGAGGAAACGATGATGAAAACCTGGTTAATTACCGGAGCCAGCAATGGGCTGGGCCGACTGATGAGTGAACGTTTACTGGCGCGTGGCGATACGATCATTGCCTGTGTCCGCCGCAGCGCGGCGATGGATGATCCGCAACAACGCTACGGCGCACGGTTGCAGGTAGTCACCCTCGATCTGGCGCAGACAGCCACCATTGCGCCCGCTGTGGCCCAGGCCTTTGCCGCGGTGGAACGTATCGACGTGGTGGTCAGCAATGCCGCCTATGGCCTGTTTGGTGCGGCTGAGGAGTTGAGTGATGCGCAGATTGAGCGTCAAATTGCTACCAATCTTACCGGCTCCATCCAGCTGATTCGCGCCGTGATCCCGTTGCTGCGTCAGCAGGGCGGCGGGCGTATTGCGCAGTTATCGTCGGAAGGCGGGCAGGTGGCTTATCCCAACTTCAGTCTCTACCACGCCACCAAATGGGGCATTGAAGGATTTGTTGAGGCGGTGCGCCAGGAAGTGGCGAACTTTGGCATCGACTTTTTGCTGGTCGAACCCGGCCCGACCGCGACCAACTTCGGTGCGGGTCTCGATGTGGCTGAGGCACTGGATTGCTACCGCGATACCGCCTCGGGCGAGTTACGCCGCATGCTGCTGTCGGGGGAGTTCGCTATCCTCGGTGACGCGGAGAAATGTGTCAGTGCGATGATCACCACCCTTGAGCAACCGAAGATGCCGCTGCGGCTGGCGCTGGGCAGCACCGCGTATCAGCATATCGATGCGGCGTTACAAAGCCGCCTGGTGGAATTGCATGGACAGAAGGCGCTGGCCTATGGCGCAGATGCCTGATCAGGCTACAGTAGAGGCAGCGTCTGCTTAAACTGAGGAGTGGTTATGTCTGTGCAATCGTTTCAGATTGATATCGCGCAGTCGCAGTTAGATGACCTGGAGTGGCGGTTGCGCCAGACGCGCTGGGCGGCACCGCTACCGGGCGCAGCATGGCAAAAAGGCACCGCCATTGATGAGCTGAAAGCGCTGGTGGATTACTGGCTGCACCAGTATGACTGGCGCAAGCAGGAGCATGAACTCAATCAGCTGGCGCATTTTTACTGGCAGCAGGGCGAAACGCCGGTGCATTTTATTCATCAACGTGGCAACGGGCCAAATCCGCTGCCGCTGCTGCTGACCCACGGCTGGCCCGATTCGTTTCTGCGTTACCAGAAAATCATCCCCCTGCTGACCGACCCAGCGCGTTTTGGCGGTCAGCCCGAGGATGCGTTCGACGTTATCGTGCCGTCGCTGCCGGGCTTTGCCTTCTCTCCCTGTCCGCCGCAGGGGATACACAACGCGCAAATTGCTGACCTGTGGGCGCAGTTGATGACGGAGCTGGGCTATGCGCGCTTCGCTGCTGCTGGCGGGGATATCGGCTCTGGCGTGACGCGTTATCTGGCTGTGCAGCATCCTGACAGGCTGGTGGGGATTCACCTTACCGATGTCGGGCTGATACGCCCGCTGATGCAGGCGACAGGCGACGATCTCACTGACGAAGCGCGTGATTATCAGGCGGTGGCGCTGAAGTGGATTGCCCAGGAAGGGGCTTATATGGCGCTGCAATCGACCAAGCCGCAAACCCTGGCGTTCGCGCTCAATGATTCGCCGGTCGGACTGGCAAGCTGGATTATGGAAAAATTCCGCAGCTGGGGCGATTGCCAGGGCGATCTGTTCGGCCACTTTAGCAAGGATGAGTTGCTCAATAACATCATGCTGTACTGGCTCACCGGCAGCATCGGCAGTTCGGCCAACCTTTACTATGAGAACAGCCATTCGCTGCCGCCGATGAGCGATATTCGCGTGCCGACCGGGCTGGCGCGTTTTCCTCATGATCTGGTACCACCACCACGGCGCTGGGCGGAGCAGCATCTTAATATTCAGCAGTGGACTGAGATGCCGCGCGGCGGGCATTTCACCGCGATGGAAGAACCGGAGCTGCTGGCGCAGGAGATCAGAACTTTTTATCGCGCGCTGCGCTAAGCACCATCGGCGAAGGCAGCGATTCGCCATCGCTGCCACACTTACTTTTTTGCTGATGAGGATGACAGACAATGCAAGCGATGATCTTAAAAAGCCCTGGCGGGCTGGAGAATTTGCAGCTGGTGGATCTGGCGGATCCGGGTAAGCCGGGGCCGGGTGAGATCCGGGTGGCGATCCACGCCACCTCCCTGAATTTTCACGATCTGCTGGTGGCAAAAGGATCCATTCCCACTGCCGATGGCCGCATTATGATGGCGGACGGTGCCGGTGTGGTGGAAGAAGTCGGTGCGGGTGTCAGTGAATTTAAGGCTGGCGACCATGTGGTGTCCGGCTTCTTTCCGCAGTGGCAGGATGGTTTGCCTGAGCAGCAGGTCGGCAATTTCACCCAAACCCCTGGCGATGGTGCCCACGGCTTTGCCGCCGAAGTGGTGGTGCGTCCGGCCAGCCATTTTACCCTCGCGCCTCGTGGCTGGCGTCATGCCGAAGCAGCCACCATCACCACCTCCGGTCTGACGGCCTGGCGGGCGCTGGTGGGTGATGCGCAGATCAAAGCAGGCGATACCATTCTGACGCTCGGTACGGGTGGCGTTTCCATCACCGCGCTGCAAATCGCCAAAAGCATGGGTGCGCGGGTGATTGTGACCTCATCCTCGGATGAAAAGCTGGAGCATGCGCGTGAGCTGGGGGCTGATGAGGTGATTAACTACCGCAGCACACCCGAGTGGGGCAAAGCGGTGCAGCAGCTGACCGGGGGTAAAGGCGCGGATGTGGTGATTGAGCTGGGCGGGCCTGGCACCATGGCGCAATCCATTGAGGCGGTACGTGTCGGTGGACATATTGCCTTAATCGGCGTGCTGACCGGCTTTGAAGGGGTGATCCCGACAGCCGGGTTGATGGCTAAGCAGGCGCGGATACAGGGCCTGGTCGTCGGTCATCGTCGCCAGCAGCAGGATTTTGTCCGTGCGCTGGAGCAGACCGGGATTCGCCCGGTGATCAGCGATAGTTTTGGTGCACTGAGTGATTTACCGGCGGCGTTCCGCCATCAGGAAAATGCCGGACACTTCGGCAAGATTACGGTGGAATGGTAAGGGGTCGCTTTCAGGTGCGCATGAATGCGCACCCTACGGTTGTAGGGTCGGCATTTATGCCGACCTGGTTAAAACTGGATTGTCAGGAACTCAATAATAATCGCCGTGGCGGTAATCCCATGACGGGAAAATATCCGACAGCAGCGACATGATCTTATCAACATCAAGACCTTTGCGGATCAGCACCGGACAGGGTGTGATTTTACGCTCGCCTTTTTGTTCCGGGATCAAACGGCCTTCACTATCCACCATTGACACCATCACACCCTGCTCATAACGCACTTTATTTTCGTCGTTTGGCTGAATGGATTTCACGTAATCGTTGGCGGCAATAATTAAATCAGCACGGGATTCAATACGTTCGCCAATACCTTCCACCAGACCGCGGTTGCCCTGACCCGATGGATTTGCGGAGCTGGCAAAGGAGAATTTACCGTGCTTTTCCCACAATTCTTTTGCCAGTATTTCGCCCGGCTTGCCAAACTTAATCACGAAGCAGCTGGTCTGGCGACCATCCATCATGAGTTCTTTGGAACCGTCGTCAGGAATACGTGATAACGCCTCTTCACGCCATGGCAAAATGCAGCCCAGCAGAATATCCTGATCCCAATGACGTTGATACAGTTCGTCAATTTCCGGGTTGAGTTGAGCCAGCGAGCGCAGCTGTTCCAGCGAGCCGCACAGCACCACGCCGGGCTTGTTACGCTTGCGGTTCTTCGCTTCAAACTTGCGTTCAAGGCCAGCTTTATCTGAGGTCATGATAATGTAGCCGACTTTGGTCGGGCTGACGATCATGCCGCCCTCTTTGGCCAGAATGTCGATGGCTTCGTGTTGCAAACCGCCATTCCAGGTTATTTTCTTACCGTTCATGGATCTACCCTATCTTGGTGTTCAATTAGACGCGCAGGAATATTACCTGCGATAAAATTAAGGGATTAGGTAATTAACCTGATATTTCCCTGATATGTATGGAGACATATTCCCTTTGCAATAAAACCTTCGTAGTTATGAGGGTTAATTACATATGCCGTGATGATGTTCCTCAGATAATAATACTAAAAATATCAGAAGTGCAATCGATGAAAATAACAATGGAATTGAAAGGGTTAATCTTAAATAACGCCTGAAAATTATGGTGTTATTTTAAGAAGTAAAAACGCTAAACAGATTGTTACCTGTTTAGCGCAATATTTAGAAAAGGAGGCTATGCGAAACGGCGCGCAGGGCGATGCCCAGCAGTATGCCCGGTACAGCAAAACGAAACAGGCGCGGGAAACGGCTGGAAAGCCCAAGGAAAATCCCGATGCCGGGCAGGTCAAAGGTCTGAATCAGCAGGCCCGCAGAGGCGTTAATATTATGGGCGCTGTACAGGCCTTTGGCGATCAGGTCAGATACCACACCGTAATAAGCGGTACCACCGGCCAGGCATTTGGTGAGCGCAGGCAGAATGTAGACCTCGGAAATGTTGAGCCGCACCAGAACTGGCGAGAGCATCCGGCTCAGCAACTCGACACCTCCCGCCTCTTTCAGTATGCCAACCACGGATAACGAGAGGATCAGCATCGGCAGCGAACCCAGCGCCAGGCGAATCGCATCGGAACCGGCGTTATTAATGATAGTAATCAGACCGGGCTTCGCCTCGCTATGGCTGATCCCTTCGTCTTCATCACGCAGTGCTATGCCCGACAGTTTACGGCCAAACAGGTGATAAGTGCTGGCCGCCGCCAGTATGCCGCCACAAATGGAGATCAGAATCGCCGCCCCCCAATGCAAGCCAGCGGGAATCAGGGGATAAAAGGCGTTAGCCTGACCCATGGCAAATAACATCGCCAGCGTGGCGGCCATATGTCGATCGGAGGTGCCGCGTTTTTCCATGATGGCCAGTGCAGCCAGCGGTGCGGCAAAACTGACAAAATTGAGTTGAATGAGGGCAAATAACGCCAGCCCGGTAATGCCCAGCGGTTTTAATAACGGCGTGGTATGACGCACAATAAAATCAAGTACGCCTTTGGCCTCCAGATATTTCATCACACATAGCATGACCACCATGATGGGAATCAACGTATACAGCGCAACATCCACCGAGGCTTTGCCCGCTGACATAATGATGCTGATAATATTCATGCCCGATCCTTACTGCCTGACCACCGACGCGCAAAACAGAGATTCACGCCAGCCTCCCTCATTTAAGTTGTGAGTTATCCGTAACGGCGCGATGTATCGCGCTTATCTCAGGCCATTTGCAACATGCTGAAACCCGCGCGATAAATCGCGCCGCTACCAAAATGCCAGCGCACCCGCGTCAGCAAAGGGGGAAATGTTATCCCTGTCAGAGGGGATTGAGTAGTGAATAAACAGGTTTTTATCTTGCAGGAAATGGGAGGGGGAGGAGCCAGCATGTAATAACATGCTGGCCTGATAATTAACGCATCGTCACAAATTCTTCTGCCGCCGTTGGGTGGATAGCGACGGTATTATCAAAGTCTTTTTTGGTGGCACCCATTTTCAGCGCGACCGCAAAGCCCTGCAGCATTTCATCCATACCGAAACCAATGCCGTGAATACCGACGATTTTCTCTTCCGCACCGACACATACCAGCTTCATGCGGCACGGCTGGCGATGCTGGGTGACGGCGGTGTACATGGCGGTGAAGGCAGATTTATACACCTTCACCTGGTCGTCTCCGTACTGCTCGCGCGCCTCGGGTTCCGTCAGGCCGACGGTGCCAATCGGCGGGTGGCTGAACACCACGGTCGGGATGTTGCTGTAATCCAGATGCTCGTCCGGCTTGTTGTTAAACAGACGCTCTGACAGGCGACGGCCCGCAGCGACCGCGACTGGCGTCAGCTCCACCGCACCGGTGTTATCACCCACCGCGTAAATGCCCGGCACGCTGGTGTTCTGGAACTTATCGACCTTGATATAGCCTTTTTCATCCAGCGCCACACCGGTGACGGCCAGATTGAAGTTGTCATTGGCGGGTTCACGACCAATCGCCCACACCAGGCAATCCACGGTCTGCGCGTGACCGTTTTCCAGTTGCAGCGTCAGGCTGCCGTCGGCGTTTTTGATCACCGCTTGCGGGATGGAGTCGGTATGCAATGACGGGCCTTCAGCCTGCATCACTTCCACCAGCGTATCGGTGATCAGCGGATCAAAGCTGCGCAGCGGCGCGTGTTTACGCACAAACAAATGGGTTTCCGCGCCGAGTGCGTTGACCACACCGGCCAGTTCAACGGCGATATAGCCAGCACCGACTACCGCAACGCGCTTCGGCAGGGCGTCCAGTTCGAAGAAGCCGTCAGAATCGATACCGTATTCTGCACCAGGGATGTGCGGGTGGCTCGGACGGCCACCGGTGGCAATCAGAATATGATCGGCGGTGATGGTTTCGCCGTTCACTTCTACCGTGTGCGCATCAACAAAACGTGCGAATCCTTTAATGACTTCCACGTTGTTTTTGCCCAGCACGTTGTCGTAAGAGGTGTGGATACGATCGATATAGGCGCTGCGATTTTTCACCAGCGTTGACCAATCGAAACGGTTTACCGTGGTGTCGAAACCATAATCCGGGCCATAAAGATGGATAGCTTCAGCGATTTGCGCCGCATGCCACATGATCTTTTTCGGTACGCAGCCAACGTTGACACAGGTGCCCCCCAGCTCTTTGGCTTCAATCAGGGCGCATTTCTGGCCGTGCATCGCCGCGCGATTAATTGAGGCGATACCGCCGCTGCCGCCACCAATGGCAAGGTAGTCAAAATGTCTGGTCATCAGATGTGTCCATTTGCAGGAGGAAAATTGGGTTAGAGTGTAACGCTGACAGGGGAAAGGGCGCAAAGATTGCGCCTATGATTGTAATAGCATTGAATCGAATCCATTTTCACGGAAGCAAGCATGCAACTGACTTTTCTGGGTACTGGCGCAGGCGCACCCAGCCTGCAACGTAATGTCACCGCCATTGCGCTGACGCTGTCCAAACGTGGTGAAACCTGGCTGTTTGATTGTGGTGAAGCGACGCAGCATCAGTACATGCGTTCAGAACTCAAGCCGGGCAAGCTGGAAAAAATCTTTATTACCCATCTGCACGGCGACCATATCTTTGGCCTGCCGGGGCTGTTAACCAGCCGCTCGATGGCGGGACTCAAAGAACCGCTGACGATCTATGGCCCGCAGGGACTCCGGCAGTTTGTTGAAACGGCACTCAGCCTGAGTGGTTCCTATACCAGCTTTCCGCTGGAAATTGTGGAGATTGGTTCCGGGCTGGTGTTTGACGATGGTGCGTTTCGCGTCACGGCCTGGCCCATGAACCACGTTGTTGAATGCTACGGCTACCGGATTGAGCAGCATGATAAACCCGGCTTCCTCGACGCGCCGCGCCTGAAAGCCGAAGGGGTGCCGCGCGGCCCCTGGTATCAGCAGCTGAAGCAGGGCGAGCGTATCCGGCTGGAGGATGGACGCGAAATTAATGGCGCGGAGTATCTCGGCCCACCCACCAAAGGCAAGGTGCTGGCGATTTTTGGCGATACCGGACCAACGGAAGTGGCGTTGCAGCTGGCAGCGAATGTGGATGTGATGGTACACGAAACCACGCTGGAGGCGGCGCTGGCGGAGAAAGCCAACAGTCGCGGCCATTCCACCACCGTCCAGACGGCGCAGGTGGCAAAACAGGCAGGCGTGAAAAGGCTGATCGCCACCCATTTCAGCTCACGTTATTTGTCGCAGGATCGGGAGAGATTACTGGCGGAGTGCCAGTCCGTCTTTCCGCAGACGGCGCTGGCACATGATTTCGCGGTGTTCGAGGTTTAGCGCGCCTTATTCCGGCGTAATCCACTCCACACGGGTATGTCCGATGCCGGTGGGCACCAGCTTCTGATGCAGCCACGGCAGCAGTTCTTTCATCTGCTGCTCCAGCTTCCACGGCGGGTTAATCACGATCATGCCAGAGGCCGTCATGCCGCGTTGATCGCTGTCCGGGCGCACCGCCAGCTCAATCTGCAAAATGTTGCGAATGCCGGTGGCCTGCAAATCTTTGGTCATATGTTTGATTTGCTGACGCAGCACCACCGGATACCACAAGGCGTAGATACCGGTGCCGAAGCGTTTGTGGCCTTCCTGAATACCTTTCACCACCGCCTGATAGTCGCTTTTCAGCTCATACGGCGGATCGATCAGAATCAGACCACGGCGCGTTGGCGGTGGCAGCTTCGATTTCAGCTGCTGATAGCCATCTGCACGCTCGACGCGGGCGCGGCTGTCTTTGCTGAATTCATTGCGCAGCAGCGGGTAATCGCTGGAGTGCAGCTCGGTAAGTTGCAATTTATCGTCCTGACGCAGCAAATGGCGTGCAATCAGCGGCGAGCCTGGATAGTAGCGCAGCGTGCCGTTGGGGTTCAGGTTACGAATCGCAGAGAAATAAGGTTTCAGCAATTCCGGTGCGTCGGGCTGCTGCCAGATGCGCGCGATGCCTTCCAGATATTCACCGGTACGCTCGGCGTGCTCTCCGCTCAGCTGGTAACGTCCGGCACCGGCGTGGGTATCCAGATAGAGAAAAGGCTTCTCCTTCTCCATCAGGGCAGTCAGGATCAGGCTCTCAACGGTGTGTTTGAGCACGTCGGCATGGTTGCCGGCATGAAAACTGTGGCGATAACTCAGCATAAAAAAGAGGGGTCCGCGGTTGGATCAAAGAAGTCAGAACATCGTGTCTGGCGCGATTATAGCCGCGCTGGATAAAAATTGCTGGCGTTTCGGCATCAGGCTGTTCCTTCGCGGCATTGATTTTCCGCCGATCAGGCCGCATGTTAATACGATTGCGTTGCGCGACCCGGTCGCGCCCCACACCCCAATGAAAGGACTGCGCTTATGACCAATCCGTTACTCACGCCTTATACGCTACCGCCATTCTCCGCCATCAAACCCGAGCATGTGGTTCCCGCTGTCACCGCAGCGCTGGACGACTGCCGTGCGGCGGTGGAACGCGTAGTGGCACAGGGCGCGCCTTATAGCTGGGACAATCTGGTGCAGCCGCTGGCTGAAGTTGATGATCGTCTGGGACGTATTTTCTCGCCGGTCAGCCATCTGAACTCGGTAAAAAACAGCCCGGAGCTGCGCGAAGCTTATGAGCAGACGCTGCCGCTGCTGTCAGAGTACAGCACCTGGGTCGGTCAGCATGAAGGGTTGTATCAGGCCTATGTCAACCTGAAGCAGGGTGACAACTATGCTGCTCTCGATATCGCGCAGAAAAAAGTGGTGGATAACAGCCTGCGTGATTTCGAGCTGTCCGGTATCGGCCTCGATAAAGAAAAACAGAAACGCTACGGTGAAATCGCCGCACGCCTGTCTGAACTGGGGTCAACCTATAGCAACAACGTGCTCGACGCCACCATGGGCTGGAGCAAGCTGATTACCGACGAAGCTGAGCTGGCGGGGATGCCGGAAAGCGCGCTGGCAGCGGCCAAAGCCCAGGCGGAAGCCAAAGAGCAGGAAGGCTGGTTGCTGACGCTGGATATCCCGAGCTATCTGCCGGTGATGACCTACTGCGACAACGCGGCGCTGCGTGAAGAGTTGTACCGCGCTTACTCAACGCGTGCGTCCGAGCAAGGCCCGAATGCCGGTAAATGGGACAACGGCCCGGTGATGGCCGAGGAACTGGCGCTGCGTCACGAGCTGGCTCAGCTGCTGGGCTTCGACTCCTTTGCTGACAAATCGCTGGCCACCAAAATGGCGGAAAGCCCGTCTCAGGTTATCGACTTCCTGACCGACCTGGCGAAACGCGCCCGCCCGCAGGGTGAAAAAGAACTCGCCCAGCTGCGTGCCTTCGCCAAAAAAGAGTTTGGTGTGGACGAAATGAACCCGTGGGACCTGACGTACTACGGCGAAAAACAGAAACAGCACCTGTACACCATCAGCGATGAGCAGCTGCGTCCGTACTTCCCGGAAGAGAGGGCGGTGAGTGGCCTGTTTGAAGTGGTCAAACGCATCTACGGCATCAGCGCGAAAGAGCGCAAAGACGTGGATGTTTACCATCCGGACGTGCGTTTCTTCGACCTGTTCGATGAAAGCGGCGAACTGCGTGGCAGCTTCTATCTTGACCTGTATGCCCGCGAACACAAACGCGGTGGTGCCTGGATGGACGACTGTGTCGGCCAGATGCGCAAAGCCGATGGCAGCCTGCAAAAACCGGTGGCTTATCTCACCTGTAACTTCAACCGTCCGGTGCAGGGTAAACCGGCGCTGTTCACCCATGATGAAGTGATCACCCTGTTCCACGAATTCGGTCACGGTCTGCATCATATGCTGACGCGTATTGAAACCCCAGGCGTCTCCGGTATCAGCGGTGTGCCGTGGGATGCGGTAGAACTGCCGAGTCAGTTTATGGAGAACTGGTGCTGGGAGCCGGACGCGCTGGCGTTTATCTCCGGACACTATGAAACCGGTGAACCGCTGCCGAAAGACCTGCTGGATAAAATGCTGGCGGCGAAAAACTATCAGGCCGCGCTGTTTATCCTGCGTCAGCTGGAGTTCGGCCTGTTCGATTTCCGTCTGCATACCGAGTTCAATCCTGAACAGGGTGCGCAAATCCTCGAAACCCTGCGCGAAGTGAAAAAGCAGGTTGCCGTGGTGCCCAGCCCGGAATGGGGCCGTTTCCCGCACGCCTTTAGCCACGTATTCGCTGGCGGCTATGCCGCAGGTTACTACAGCTACCTGTGGGCCGACGTGCTGGCTGCCGATGCTTACTCACGCTTCGAAGAAGAGGGTATCTTCAACCGCGAAACCGGTCAGTCGTTCCTCGACAACATCCTGACGCGCGGCGGTTCTGAGGAGCCGATGGAGCTGTTCAAACGCTTCCGTGGTCGTGAACCGCAGCTGGATGCGATGCTGGAACATTACGGGATTCAGGGATAAACCTGCCTGTGAAAATCGGTTTAGTTGACGAAACAGGCACCGGAGACGGTGCCTTATTACTTCTGGCGCAGCGCTGGGGCCTGGAGCAGGATGAAGATTCCCCGCTGGCACTGGTGCTGACGGCCAGCCATCTTGAACTGCGTAAACGCGACGAGCCAAAACTGGGCGGCATTTTTGTCGATTTCGTTTCTGGCGCGATGGCGCACCGCCGTCGCTTTGGCGGTGGACGTGGTGAGGCAGTAGCGAAAGCGGTGGGTATCAAGGGCGACTACCTGCCGGATGTGGTCGATGCCACCGCAGGCTTAGGGCGCGATGCCTTCGTGCTGGCGGCCCTGGGGTGCCGGGTGCGCATGCTGGAACGTCATCCGGTGGTGGCGGCGTTGCTGGAAGATGGTTTACGCCGTGGCTATGACGATCCTGAGATTGGCGGCTGGCTGCGTGAGCGATTAACGCTGCTGCATGTGGTGAGCCAGCAGGCGCTGAGCGAGATTACGCCTGCGCCCGATGTGGTGTATCTCGACCCGATGTATCCGCACCGGCAGAAAAGCGCCATGGTGAAAAAGGAGATGCGGGTGTTTCAGTCGCTGGTCGGGGCGGATGAGGATGCGGATGCGTTGCTGGAACCGGCACGCCGTCTGGCGAAGAAACGCATTGTGGTGAAACGCCCGGATTACGCACCGCCGTTAGCGGGCGTGGTGACGCAGTCGGCCGTGGTAACCAAAAGCCATCGTTTTGATATCTATCCGCCGCTGGCCTGATTGAAAAAAATATGCCGGCGAAGCCGGCATATTTTTTATGATTATTATTCGTCTTCGTCGTCATGCAACGGCACAATCAACATATCGATATGTACCGTATTAATCAGCTGACGCGCTGACGACATCAGTTTGCTCCAGAAGTCCTGATGGTGGCCACAGACCACCAAATCCACGTCATATTTTCTAATCGCATCCACCAGCACCTGGCCGAGATCGCCGCTACCGCTCAGGGTTTCACTGATGGGATAACCGGCGTTGGTCGAAAGCTCTTTCAGTGCGGTATGCGTCTCTTCAGAAATGCGTTTCTGCATGTCACCCAGATTGACGTCAATCAGCCCGGTGTAGAGGTCTGAATAGTTCACATCAACGTGGATAAGGGAGATTTTCGCATCGTAAGGACGAGCCAGTGAGACCGCTTTATCAACCAGCAACTGGCTTTCCGGGGAAAGGTCTACTGCAATCAGGATGTGTTTATAAGCCATGATATAACTCCTTTCACAAGATTCTGGGGGCAACCCGAATTCCTGCCACGTCACGGCTGGCGAAATCCTTTGCGCATAACGGCGATAAGCGCCACCCATCGAGATTTATGCCCTGCAGGCGGTTTGTTGTTATGTTTTCAGTATAGCCAGAGTTGTTAACAAATGCTGCAAGGCGCGGTGCGCCTGTGAGGCAGATCAAGTGTTATCTCTTTTTTCTCTCGCTGTGAACGAAAATCATCGCTGGAAAAATTTTTACCAGATCTCCTACACTGAAAATGGCGGTCACACTGTTGCTGGTACTGACTGCACGGCTCGCAAAAAAACAATGCAATTCGATTCATTCAGTGGAAGGCTTTCTCGTGGGGCGTTGTCAGCGTTACCCCGCTGTGCGCGTCTCTGCGGCTCCAGCCGGGAGGGGATCATGATCAGCACTATCGCGCTTTTTTGGGCTCTGTGTGTGGTTTGTCTGGTGAATATGGCGCGCTACTTCTCTTCTCTGCGCTCGTTACTGGCGGTGTTACGCGGTTGCGACCCGTTGCTGTATCAATATGTGGATGGTGCCGGTTTCTTTACTTCGCACGGCCAGCCCAGCAAACAGGTGCGCCTGGTGCGTTATATCTGGGAGAAACGTTATCGCGATCATCATGACGATGAATTTATCCGCCGCTGTGAACGGGTGCGCGGGCAATTTATCCTGACCAGCGGGCTATGTGGTTTGGTGGTGGTCAGCCTGGTCGCGATGGCCATCTGGCAATAAAAAAGGGCGACATTGCTGTCGCCCTTCAGAACCTGGCCCGGTGTGATTACACCAGTTTCAGGGCAAGCCAGTACAGCGAACCGGAAAGCAGAATACACACCGGCAGGGTGAACACCCACGCCATCGCGATATTCTTAATGGTGCGGCTTTGCAGGCCACCGCCATCAACCAGCATGGTTCCGGCAACCGACGACGACAAAATATGCGTCGTGGAGACCGGCATCCCGGTGTAGCTGGCAATGCCAATGGACACGGCGGCCGTCACCTGCGCCGACATGCCCTGGGCATAGGTCATGCCTTTTTTACCAATTTTCTCACCGATGGTGGTGGCAACACGACGCCAGCCAATCATGGTACCGATACCCAGCGCCATCGCCACGGCCATGATGATCCAGATCGGCGCATACTCGACCGTACCCAGCAGGTCGCCTTTCAGCTTGTTCAGGAAACGCTGATCGTCAGCGCTGGTTTCCGGCAGCTTCGCGGCTTTATCGGCAGTATCGGAGATACACAGCAGCAGGCGGCGCATCTGGCTACGCTGGTCAACCGTCAGCTGATCGTAGCTTTGCAGGTTGTTCAGCAAGCCCTGTGCACGCTGAATCGCTGGCAGCGCACGGGTACTGTCGCAATGAAACTCATGCGGGCCACTGGTGGTTTCTTCCGGAGCAGGCACAGCCGGTGGTGCCATCTGCACGATGTGCGTCAGCGCGTCGTTGTGCTGCTGATAGAACTGCTCCAGATGATTCACCGCATCACGCGTGCGTGAGATGTCATAACCGGACGCATTGATGTTCACCACAAAACCAGCGGGCGCGACGCCAATCAGTACCAGCATGATCAGGCCAATGCCTTTCTGGCCATCGTTCGCACCGTGTGAATAACTTACGCCAATGGCGGAAACAATCAGGGCGATACGGGTCCAGAACGGGGGCTTTTTCTTGCCGTCGATTTTCTCGCGTTCCGCCGGTGTCATATGGGTGCGTGAGCGTTTCTTGGTACCGCTCCAGTAGCGCCGTAACAGGAAAATCAGGCTACCGGCAATCACCATACCGACAATCGGCGACAGGATCAGAGAAAGGAAGATATTCAGAACTTTAGGCAGGTTGAGCGCATCAACTACCGACGTTCCGGTCATCAGGGCATTGGTGAGACCAATACCAATAATGGCACCAATCAGGGTGTGGGAGCTGGACGCCGGCAGACCCAGATACCAGGTACCGAGGTTCCAGATAATCGCAGCCAGCAGCATGGAAAACACCATGGCGAGGCCGTGAGCTGAACCAACATTTAATAGCAGATCGGTGGGAAGCATATGAACGATGGCATAGGCCACACTCAAACCACCCAGCAAAACACCTAAAAAGTTGAAAACCCCCGCCATCACAACCGCCAGCTGCGCCCGCATCGCACGGGTGTAGATAACTGTCGCGACCGCGTTGGCTGTGTCGTGGAAACCGTTGATTGCTTCGTAAAACAATACAAACAGCAGAGCAAGAACCAATAACAGGCCGGTACTTAGGTCAAGACCAGCAAACAGATGTAGCATAAACGTTACGCCATTTAGGAGGACATGAACGCGGCGCATTATCCGCGACAACGTGCTGTATGGGAAAGGGAAATATAGTCTTTTTTTGACTTAAGGTTGTCATCTGCACGGTAATTCAAGG
This sequence comes from Pantoea cypripedii, assembly GCF_011395035.1. Classification (NCBI taxonomy): domain Bacteria; kingdom Pseudomonadati; phylum Pseudomonadota; class Gammaproteobacteria; order Enterobacterales; family Erwiniaceae; genus Pantoea; species Pantoea cypripedii. The sequence continues at coordinate 4,036,433 of NZ_CP024768.1, read as the reverse complement.
GAAAAAGGTCGAAATATTAGTCGGTTACAATATGACATATTTACGGCAATTTTTTGACACTGGCGTGCCTGTGCACAGATCACTACAATCAGCGCCTTTCGGGTTAAATGGGTAAAAGCAGTGGAAAAGTTTGACGTTATCATTATTGGTGCAGGCGCTGCGGGTATGTTCTGTGCTGCGCAGGCCGGTCAGCGTGGCCGCCGTGTGCTGCTGCTCGATAACGGCAAAAAAGCCGGTCGCAAGATTTTGATGTCGGGCGGTGGACGCTGCAATTTCACCAATATGTACGCCGAACCTGCTGCTTACCTGTCGCATAACCCCCACTTCTGTAAATCCGCGCTGGCGCGTTATACCCAGTGGGATTTTATCGACCTGGTCAATCGCCACGCCATTGCTTACCACGAGAAAACGCTTGGGCAGTTGTTCTGCGACGACTCGGCACAGCAGATTGTCGATATGCTGCTGGCGGAGTGCGAATCCGGGCAGGTCACGTTGCGACTGCGCAGCGAAGTGCTGAGCGTGCAGCGTTATGAGCAGGGTTACACCTTGCAGCTGAACGGTATGACCGTGCAGGCGGAAAAACTGGTCATCGCCAGTGGTGGCTTGTCGATGCCCGGGCTGGGTGCTTCACCCTTTGGCTATAAAGTGGCGGAGCAGTTTGGCCTGAAGGTATTCCCGACGCGCGCGGCTCTGGTGCCATTTACCCTGCATAAGCCACTGCTGGAGCAACTGAATACGCTGTCTGGTGTGGCCTTACCCACCACCATCACCGCGCAGGATGGCACGATCTTTAAAGAGGCGATGCTGTTCACCCATCGCGGGCTATCCGGCCCGGCGGTGTTACAGATATCCAGTTACTGGCAACCGGGCGAGTTTGTCACGGTGGATCTCTCTCCCGCCACGCCGCTGGATGATTTCATCAATGTGCAGCGCGAGGCACATCCTAACCTCAGCCTGAAAAACAGCCTGGCGAAAATCCTGCCGAAGCGCCTGGTGGAAGTATTGCAGGCGCTGAATCAGCTACCAGACGTCACCCTGAAGCAACTCAACAGTAAGCAGCAGAACGAACTGGTGCAAACGCTGCATCAGTGGCGCGTGCAGCCAAACGGCACTGAAGGTTATCGTACCGCGGAAGTGACGCTGGGCGGGGTGGACACCACCCAGTTGTCGTCCAGGACCATGGAAGCGCGTGATGTGCCCGGGTTGTATTTTATTGGCGAGGTGGTGGACGTCACCGGCTGGCTGGGCGGTTATAACTTCCAGTGGGCGTGGAGTTCCGCCTGGGCCTGTGCGCAGGCGTTGTAATATCGGCGTTTAAACAAGTACATGGCGGGGTGCCAGCCAGACCGCGAATAAAATGACCGCGCACATTTTGCGTCTGGATACCCGCCAACACACCGCCTTGCAACTTGAGCCAGAGTAGCAGGGGATTCAGCGGCGCAAAAGGCAGATTATTTTTTTATTGCTGCGAGTTTCATCCCGCGCTTCAGAGACATACCGTAACCCGCCAGCGCACAGGCGGCGATGAACCACGGAATCATCTTCACCACGCTGGAATCGCTGCCGCTCAGTGATTGCAGGTTATTCACCACCAGGATGATGGTGATGGTCATGCAGATAATCGACAGCAGCGGTGCCCAGAATACCTGCAAGCGACTGTCATCGGTGGCTTTGCTGCGGAAGAACAGCACCACCGCAGCGGATACCCCGAGTTGCAGAATCAGGATACACAGAGTCGCCACCGCAGAACCGATAGCAAAGATATGCACCATCGGGTCGAGTCCGGCGCTGCCCATACCGGCCAGCAACATCAGCAGGATCACGCTGTGTACATGGCTGGCATTATGCGGTGTCCCGTTGGTTGGATGGGTGCGGCACAGTTCCTTCCAGATCAGGCCATCACGGCTGATGCTAAAAATGTAGCGCGAAATGTTGTTGTGAAACGCCAGTGTGGCCGCGAACAGGCTGGTGATCAGCAGCACCGACATGGTATTCACCGCCCACTGGCCGACATACTGGCGGGTAATGTTGAAAACAAAATTGCCGGGATCTTTACTGGCGATAGCGACGATCTCATCAAAACCGTAGGCCTGCACCAGCGACCAACTGGTGAAGCAGAAAAAGGCGGTAATCAGCAACAGGGCGCAAATCGTGGCGCGTGGCACGGTTTTCTGCGGGTCGCGACACTCTTCGGCGTAAATTGCGGTGGATTCAAAACCGATAAAGGCGGCGATGGTGAATATAAACGCGATGCCGAGATTACCCTGCATAAATACCGCAGGTTCAAAGGACTGGAAGGTGAAGGGGCCGGTTTTTTTCACCAGCAACATCACATCAGTCAGCAGCACGATAGCGACCTCAGCCAGCATCAGCACGCCCAGCAGCTTGCCGCCCACCTCAACCCGTTTGATGCCCAGTATCCAGGCAATGATGGCAAACAGCATACTCAGCGCCCACCAGGGAACATGCGTACCGAGGTGTTCCTCCAGGAATAGCTGAGTGAAGAAACCCAGCATGGCAACAATGGCGATCTGGATGGAGAAGTAAGCCATCAGGGCCAGCACCGAGGCGGAGGCTCCCCAGTTATCGCCCAAACCTTTGGAGATATAGGTGTAGAACGCCCCGGCGTTATTGACGTGGCGGCTCATGGCGATGAAGCCCACCGCGAACAGCATCAAAATGACGCACGACAGGATGTAAAACACCGGGATGCCACCTCCGTTGCCGGAGATAATCGCCACCGGCAGGCCGCCGACCACACCGGTCAGCGGGGATGCCGCAGCAACCACAAAAAAGACCAGAGAAAACAAGCCCAACGTATTTTTGCGTAAACCGGTATCGTTGTTCATCGCCAGCGCCTCTATGGAGAGAGTGAAATTTCTCAGGCGCTCTGCGTCGCCTGAAGCAGGTAACTTCGCTGCATCATTTCTCAGCGACGGCGACGGCGGATAGAAAAAATCGGACAGAGCCACGGTGCAGCGCTGCACCGTTTTAGTGCTCAGTGATAGCGCAGACGATGGAACAGCGCATCATGGGCAATGCGTCGTTGATAATCGCACGGTGTGGTGCTGACGAACTTTTTAAACTCGCGCAGGAAGTGCGACTGGTCGCTGAATCCGAGGTCAAATGCCAGATCGCTAAAGGAAATATCCCCCAGCGCATGGATGCTATTCAGCGCCGACTGGCAGCGCAGAATGCGGCTAAAGGCCTTTGGCGACAAACCGGTATCCTGGCGGAACTGCCGCTGAATGGTGCGGCAGGTGTAACCGGTCAGCGCTTCCAGTTGATCAACGCGAATATTGCCCTTTTGTTGCTGCATCGCGCGGATAATTGACGCCGTTACCGATGAGGCTTTGCGCACCAGCCGTGGCGTGAAGTGGGCGTTAAATAACGAAATTTGCTGTGAAAAGCTGTGGCTTTGCACAATTTGTTCAAACGCCAGTCGGGCATCAGGTACCACATCAAGAAAGCTGAATTCATGGTCGGGGATCTCCTCTGCCATCACATCAAGAAAATCGGGGATAACGCCCGGCGCGAACCGCACGCCGAAATAATGATGGTTATGCAACATGTCGGCACCGCGCGCTTCCAGCGTGGTGCCGCACACGCGACCTTTGGGGTTGAGCGGATCGCAATCAAACACGATATCCACGCAGCCATCCGGGACAGCCAGCGTCATATCTGCCGATTGCGCGACGTCGAAGCTGTAAAAGTGTGAAATCGCCGGGTTTTCTGACGCGATGACCGAGTAATGTTGCGCGGCATTCAGCACGAACCACGGCTGTTCCGGATGAAAGCTGCCGCCATGACGATAAAAGGGATTCTCAGACATCGCGCGCTCCGCTACAGGCTGAACAGGGGTAAACAAATCATGCAAGCCCTGTGCCACGCGCATGTCGCAAATATTCAATACAGCCCCATCGTCGTCACGTATTCCTAAAGGCATCACCTGCACGCCGGACGCACTGCGTCGGCGGGAATACGTAATAAGACTGAAAAGGGCATACACCATGACTGATTCAACCCGGATTGATTTTATCTACCTGTCGGAGCAGGACATGATCCGCGCCGGCGTGACCGACATGCCCGCCTGCGTGAACACCATGGAGGAAATGTTCGGCCTGCTGTACCAGGGCGACTACCGGATGGCCGGTGCCAACAATGATTCGCACGGCGCAATGGTCACCTTCCCGGAAAACTCGCCGTTTCCCACCATGCCGAAACCGACCGCTGATCGCCGCCTGATGGCGATGCCTGCTTACCTCGGCGGCAGCTTTGGCACCGCAGGGGTGAAATGGTATGGCTCGAATATCGCCAATCGCGAAAAGGGGCTGCCGCGTTCGATTCTGATGTTCACCCTCAACGATGCCGATACCGGCGCACCGCTGGCGCATATGTCGGCCAACCTGCTGTCGGCTTACCGCACCGGTGCGGTGCCTGGCGTGGGTGCGCGTCATCTGGCGCGTAAAGATTCCCGTGTCATTGGCCTGCTGGGACCGGGCGTGATGGGCAAAACCGCGGTGGCAGCATTTATCGCGGTGTGCCCGCAGATTGACACCATCAAAGTGAAAGGGCGTGGTCAGCGTAGCCTGGATAACTTCATCACCTGGGTGCAGGAAACGTATCCACAAATCAAACACATCGAAATCGTCGATACGCTGGAAGCGGTAGTGCGCGATGCCGATATCGTGACCTATTGCAGCTCCGGCGAAGTGGGTGACCCCGACAGCTATCCGCTGGTGAGGCGTGAATGGGTTAAGCCGGGCACCTTCCTGGCGATGCCTGCGCTGTGCAACATCGACGCCGGTATGGAACAGGCCGACGTGCGCAAAGTGCTGGATAACACCGGCCTTTATCACGCGTGGTTTGAGGAAGTCCCCAAACCCGCACACAAAACCATCCCCGTTATCGGCGTGCGTTTTATGGACATGATTGCCGAAGGCAAGCTGGCGGCAGAACAACTGGAAGACATCGGCAAAATCGTCGCCGGTGATGCCCCCGGCCGCCAGAACGATGAAGAGATCATCATCATGTCAGTCGGCGGTATGCCGGTGGAAGACGTTGCCTGGGGCACGGTGGTGTATCGCAACGCCATCGACAAAGGCATCGGCGTGAAATTAAACCTGTGGGAAACCCCGGTACTGAGCTAATCAAGGAAACCAGCATGACCAACATTATTAAAGTGAAAACCGGTTCGAAATTTGAAGAGATGGGCAGCTATTCGCGCATTGTCGCGGTGGATAACTGGATTTATGTCTCCAACACCGCGGGCCGTCATCCGGTCAGCAAAGAAATTCCGGCGGATGTCAGCGAGCAAACGTTGCAGGTGTTCGCCAATATCGAGGCGGCACTGGCCGCGATTGATGCCTCGCTCAGAGACGTGGTGTTCTCGCGGGTGTTTATTCAGGACCCGGACGATGTGCCGACGGTGATGGGCATCATCGGCGACAAGTTTCGCGGCATCAATCCGGCGACCACGGTCACCTGTCCGCCGCTGGGTTCCACGGTGTATAAGGTGGAGCTGGAAGTCACGGCGTATCGCGGGGCCGGTCAGGCCACGGTGCAGGAAATTACCGTTGCGCTGTAAGGCGTAACAGGAGGCGCGTTATGTCACCGAAAATTACCCCTGTCACCACGTCTACTGACTTTCCCACCGCCACGACGGTGGTGATTATTGGTGGCGGCATTGTCGGGTTGACTGCCGCCCTGACGCTGGCGGAGCGCAACATCCCGGTGGTGATGCTGGAAAAAGGCCGCATCGCGGGAGAGCAATCGTCACGCAATCTGGGCTGGATCCGCAAAACCAGCCGCGCCGCCGATGATATCCCGCTGGCACAGGCTGCCGATCGCCTGTGGTCCGGGATGGCGGAACGCGTCGGCAGCGACGTGGGTTATCGTCAGGCGGGCATTATGTTTATTGGCCGCAACGAGGCGCAGATGGCTCTGCACGAAAGCTGGATGAAGGCGGTGCAGCCGCTGAATCTGGATGCGAAGCTACTCAGCCATGCGGAAATTGCCGCCCGGGTGCCAGGGGGGCAGGGCCGCTGGGCGGGGGGAATTTATACCGCCTCTGATGGCCGGGCCGAACCGACGCTGGCTGCCAGCGCCATTGCCAAAGCGGCGATCGCCAGAGGCGCAATTATCGTGGAGCAATGCGCGGTACGCACGCTGGAGACCAGCGATGGGAAGGTCAGCGGCGTGATTACCGAACGTGGTGAAATTCGCTGCGATCAGGTGCTGCTGGCAGCGGGAGCCTGGTCACGACGTTTTCTCGGCAACCTCGGCATTGCGCTGCCCACCTTGCCGCTGATTTGCTCAGTGCTACGCACAAAGCCGCTGGAAGGACCCACCAATATTGCGGTAGGTGCGCCGGATTTCTCGTTCCGTAAGCATAAAGATGGCGGGTTTATTATTACTCAGCGCGGGGCGCTGGATGCGCCGTTGACGCTCGACCATTTGCTGCTGGGGACACGTTATCTGCCGCAGTTGCGCCATGCCCGTGACAATCTGCGTATCTCGCTCGGCACGTATTTTGTCAAAGATCTGGCGCTGGCCCGACGCTGGCGTGGTGATCGCCGCACGCCGTTCGAACGTATTCGTACTCTCGATCCGGCGGCTAATCCGGCGCTGAATCAGGAGGCGATGCGTAACCTGCGCGCAGCATGGCCGGTGTTTGAGCAAGCGGAGCTGGCGCAGGCGTGGGCCGGGGTGATTGATGTGACGCCGGATTCCAATCCGGTGATCGGCCCGGTGGCGGCGATGCCAGGCCTGACGCTGGCGACAGGCTTTTCCGGCCACGGCTTTGGCACTTCACCCGCTGCCGGGCAACTGGCTGCCGATCTGGTTTCCGGCCAGACACCGTTAATCGATCCGACCCCGTATCGGTTTGAACGATTTTGATTAAAACGCGCGATAAATCGCGCCGCTACAGCCTCTGCACCTGTTTGTAGCGGCGCGATTTATCGCGCGATGTCGTAGAGACGTTATTTCATATAGCTGCGAATCACCGTAATAATTTCGTCCATATCGCTTGCGCGCTCCTGCTCGCTGGCATTCGGGTTCATCAGATGTTCACGGATATGGCCTTCCAGCAATTCACTCATCAGCCCGTTAATCGCGCCACGTACTGCGGCCACCTGCTGCAACACCTTCAGACACTCTTCTTCGGCGATCAGCGCCTTTTCCAGCGATTCAGCCTGGCCTTTGATGCGACGCACGCGCGCCAGCAATTTCTTTTGATCTTTATGGGTATGTGACATGGCGTGAAGTCCGTTGATCATTACTATACTGGGGTATAGTATATTCGGGTTGTCCGGCAATTGCATCTGCTGTGCCGTTTTTTAATCCGATGAGAACATCATGACCGATTTTGCTGCACTGCTCAGTCAGGGCACATCCAGTGCCTGGCTGTTTATTCCCAGCGCGATTTTACTCGGCGCGTTACACGGACTGGAGCCGGGCCATTCCAAAACCATGATGGCGGCGTTTATCGTGGCCATTCGCGGTACGGTGAAACAGGCGGTGATGCTGGGGCTGGCTGCCACCTTGTCGCATACGCTGATTGTCTGGCTGATCGCCCTCGGGGGCATGTACGTCAGTCGTAAACTGACCGCCGATACTGCGGAACCCTGGTTCCAGCTGATTTCTGCCATCATCATTCTGGCAACCGCGTTGTGGATGATTTGGCGCACCTGGCAAAGCGAGCAGCAACGTAAGCAGCATCAGCAGACAGAACGCCCGGATGCGCAGGTGATCGATACCGGTCACGGCCACATCGAACTGGCTCTGCATCAGGGACACTGGCAGCTGCGCACCCTGGACGGTACGGCGTGGCAGGCCAATGAAGTGAGTGTCGCTACCCGGCGGGGGATGGGGTTCTCGCAAATATTCACCTTTGCCACTCAGGATGGTGTGCTGCAATCCACGCTGGCGGTGCCGCAGCCCCATACCTTCAATGCGCGTTTGTCGCTCGGCCATCGCGGCCACTCCCATGATTATGACGTTGCGTGGCAGCAGGGGGAGGTGCAGCGTGCGCCGGGCGAGAATGATGGCAGTTTCCAGGATGCGCATGAGCGCGCCCATGCCAGTGACATCAAAAAACGTTTCGCCAGCCGTGAAGTGACCAATGGGCAGATCATTTTGTTTGGCTTAACCGGTGGGTTGATCCCCTGTCCGGCGGCAATCACTGTGCTGCTGCTGTGTATCCAGGTGAAAGCCCTTAGTCTGGGGGCTGCACTGGTACTGTGCTTCAGTATCGGATTGGCCATGACGCTGGTCGGTGTGGGCGCGGCTGCCGCGTTAAGCGTACAGAAGGCTACCCAGCGCTGGCAGGGGCTGGATACGCTGGCACGCCGCGCACCCTGGTTTTCCGGCACGCTGATTGCGCTGGTGGCTATTTATATGGGGTATCACGGGTTAAGTGGCATCCTGCGCTGAGCCGCAACGCCGCGAATCTGGTAAGATCGCGGCGTTTTTCTTCCACCTGGTAATTATCCCCATGTTAAAACTCAAGTTTCTCCTGCCGCTGCTGATCGTGATCAGTGCCTTAGTCTGGTGGTTCACCCCCCATTACAGCGATGAAGACAAAGCGTATTACATCGCCATGTTTTGTACGCTAACGCATGATGGGCGCGGCAACACGCCACAGGATATGCAGCAAATTATTGAAGGCAGCAATTCTGATTACGCGTTGCAGAAAATCCACTTCCTGCGTGGCCTGGGCGAGCATCTGCAAACGGTGTGGCAGGATCTGTCACCGGCACAGCAGCAGCAGGCGCATCAGGATCGCAACAGCTGCCTTCGTCTGATGTCAGAAAAATTGTTACCAGGCCAGGCATTGCAGAACTAATTGCCGCAGGCCAGTCGATACTGGCCTGTTATTTAAATAACGTCGCTCAATATCAGGTAAAAACGAAATATTAAGTCTGGCTGATTTAAACTCAAAATGATCAATGTTGGGTGGCGATAAATCAGACAATGGCTTCAGAAAATTACCACGACAATTGAAGAGGACAAATGATGAAAAAATTAATTCTGTCTGCGTTGCTGTTGGGTGCGAGCGTTCCGGTACTGGCTGCCAATAATATCTCTGCCCAGGAAGCTGACCATTTTAAACTGGAATCGCTGGGGAATATTAGCGTATCCGATACGGGTGGCGCGATTAGCTCTCCGATGGACCTGCACCAGCGCCTGTCAGAGATGGCTGATGCGAAAGGCGGAAAATATTATGTGGTGGAAGCCGCCCGCCAGCACGGCAATAATTTTGACGCTGTAGCCCAGGTTTATAAGTAATAAAAAATGCCCCGTAAGGGGCTTTTTTTATGGGCATATTCAGACGAAAAAAAAGCGCGATTATCGCGCTTTTTTTTATACCATTGCACAGCTAATGCGGGCGGGGAACTTGCCGGGATGCCTTGCTGGCGGGCGTATCTCCTCGACACATTCACTGGCATCAAGACCTTCCTGGCGGCACAGTGCGCAGGGATCGTCACTGGAGGCCAGTTGATTTTTTCTCTCACCGCTTAATTGCTGTTTACGGCAATAAAGTGGTGTGCAACCCATCATTTGTTTAAATGAACGTGTGAAAGACTGCTGGCTTTCAAAATGATATTTCACGGCCAGGCTGATAATCGTAGTATCACTATTTTTCAGCTCAACAACACAGGCGGCCAGTTTCTTTTTGCGAATGTAACGTGCCAGGGTTTCATTGTGGCAACGAGCGAAAAGTTTCTGCAAATACCATTTTGAATACCCAGACTTTTGCGCAATGTCATCAATGCTCAGGCGCTGATCTAAGTTTTCTTCAATCCAGTTAGTGACTGAGTAAATTACACCTTCATTGTACTTTCTCTCTTGCATTTTGCACCTCCAGTTTCAATAGGCACAGTGTAATTTAACTTATCTTTCCCTGTGCCTTGTTACGTAAAGATTTATCAGGAAATCGGTTTTTATTTTTCCGCTATCAGATCTTTCCCGTAATTCGTAAGAATTGACTGCGATATGTTGGTTATTTGTTGAGGAAAAAGATGGCACAGCACATCAATACGCTGCAACGCGTAACATGTCACACTCGCTGTTTTGTCCTGATCTGGAGATGTTCTGATGGCGTTACGTTTTCCCGTGAAATCTTCACTGGCGATATTACTCGCCTCCGTGGCGCTGATGAGCAGCGCATCGGCTCTGGCAGCGAATGTCTATGGTGAGCAACTGGAAGGCTTCCAGTATCCTTATCCATTACAGCACTTTACCTTCTCCTCCCAGCAGCAGCCGCTCAGCATGGGGTATATGGATGTCAAACCGGCGCAGCATGCCAACGGCCAGACGGTGGTGCTGATGCATGGCAAAAACTTCTGCGGTGCCACCTGGGAAGACACCATTAAGGCGCTGAGTCAGCAGGGATACCGGGTAGTGGCACCGGACCAGATTGGTTTTTGCAGTTCCAGCAAACCGGCTAATTATCAGTACAGCTTCCAGCAGCTGGCGCAGAATACCCATCAATTGCTGCAACAGCTTGGGATAGAGAAAGCGGTGATTGTCGGCCACTCCACCGGTGGCATGCTGGCGACGCGTTATGCGCTGATGTATCCGCAGCAGACGCAAAAGCTGGTGCTGGTGAACCCGATTGGCCTGGAAGACTGGAAAGCGAAAGGTGCGCCGTGGCGCTCGGTGGATCAGTGGTATCAGCGCGAGCTGAAGCTGAACGCCGCAGGTATCAAAAAGTATGAGCAGCAAACCTATTATGTCGGCCAGTGGAAGCCGGAATATGACAAATGGGTGGATATGCTGGCCGGTTTGAATAGCGGGCCCGGTCATAACCGGGTGGCGTGGAACTCGGCGTTAATCTACGACATGATTTTTACCCAGCCGGTGTACTACGAATTTAAAGATCTGCAAGTACCGACCACGTTGATGATTGGCACCTCAGATACCACTGCCATCGGCAGCGATATCGCGCCGCCAGCGGTCAAAGCGCAGCTGGGTCATTACAATGTGTTGGGGAAACAGGTGGCGAAACTGATCCCTGGTGCGCGCCTGATCGAGTTCCCGGGCATGGGGCATGCGCCACAGATGGAGGAGCCGCAGAAGTTTAATCAGACATTGATTGACGATTTGGCGCGCGGTTAACAAAGAACCGCGCGATAAATCGCGCCTCGACAAACTATGCGGGCGCTACTGCGCCTGCTTTTTCCCTTTCTTGGCGGCGTACATGCGTTCGTCGCTGCCTTCCAGCAATTGCTCCAGCGACAGCGGCTGCTGGGGGTCGAATTCCACAATACCGGATGAGAAATGCAGTTGATAGAGGCGGCTCAGATCAAGGGTCTGTCTCTGCAGCTGCCGGTCAAACCGCGCCAGCACCCCTTCGGCATCCGACTGTTGCAGGCCGTTAAACAGCACCACAAACTCATCGCCTCCCAGTCGGGCAAAGATATCCGCATGGCGGAAACTGACCTTCATGGCATCGGCAAAATCCATCAGGGCGCGATCGCCCTGGCGGTGGCCGAGGGTATCGTTGATCTCTTTGAAGCGGTCGAGGTCGAGAAACGTCAGACAGGCCGGAAGCTGTTTTACCAGGCACTCGTTCAGTGCCAGCTGTCCCAGCGTCATAAAACCACGCCGGTTGGTAATTTGCGTCAGTTCGTCAGAGGTGGCGGTTTGAAACGCAACCAATTCGGCTTCCGCCATCGCCGCCAGATCGCGCAGCGTGTGGTAGTCATCGTCATCAAACGAACGGGCATGATGATCAACGATACACAGGGTACCCACTTTGGCCCCTGCTGGCGTCCGTAATGGGCAACCCGCATAGAAGCGCACCGGGTTTTCACCGGTGACCAGCGGATTATCGTAAAAGCGATCATCTTCCAGCGCGTTCTCCACCACCATCACGTCATCCTGCAGGATGGCATGACCGCAAAAGGAGGTGTTGCGTGGTGCGGTTTCCCCGGATTTACCTGCAATGGATTTGAACCATTGGTGGTCCTCTTCCAGCAGGCTTACCAGCGCGACCGGCACACTAAACAGGCGGCGGGCGAGACGGGTCAGACGGTCAAAACGCTCTTCTGCCGGGGTATGCAGAATGTTGAGCGCACGTAACTGAGCCAGACGATTCGATTCGTCTGCGGGCAGTGCAGGTGCTTTCATCGCGTTACTCTTCTTATTAGATGCAGGTGTTACAGAACTGGTGTTGTGCCAAAAAGGATGGCGTTAACAATTATCAGCCGCCAGCAAAGACGGCTGATAAGCGTAACGGTGATCAGAGCATTTTTTGCTCGGCGAGATCAAGGGCAAAGTAACTGAAAATCAGATCGGCACCGGCGCGTTTAATCGCACCGAGGCTTTCCAGCACCACATTGCGTTCATCAATGGCACCGGCCTGCGCCGCGAATTTGATCATGGCGTATTCACCGCTGACCTGGTAGGCAGCCAATGGCAGCGTAGTGCGCTCGCGGATATCACGCAGGATATCGAGGTAGGCACCTGCCGGTTTCACCATCAGGGAATCGGCACCTTCCGCTTCGTCGATCAGCGACTCGCGAATGGCTTCACGGCGATTCATCGGGTTCATCTGATAGGTTTTACGGTCACCCTTCAGCGCGGTGCCTGCGGCTTCACGGAACGGGCCGTAGTATGAGGACGCGAACTTGGTGGAGTAAGACATAATCGCGGTATCGGTGAATCCGGCCGCATCGAGCGCCTGACGAATCGCTTTTACCTGGCCATCCATTGCGGCGGAAGGTGCGATAAAATCAGCCCCGGCCTGAGCGGCAACCACGGCCTGCTTACCGAGATTGATCAGGGTTGCGTCATTATCGACACCGTGATCGCACAGCACGCCACAATGGCCGTGGCTGGTGTATTCACAGAAACAGGTATCGGACATGACGATCATTTCCGGCACGGTGTCTTTGCAGATACGCGACATACGCGCCACCAGACCGTTTTCATTCCAGGCATCGCTGCCGGTGGCATCGGTGTGGTGCGAAATACCGAAGGTCATCACCGAACGGATACCCGCTTTGGCGATACGTTCAATTTCATACGCCAGACGCTTTTCCGGGATACGCATAACGCCCGGCATGGCGGTGATTGGTTTGTAGTCGTCCACCCCTTCTTCAACGAAAATTGGCAATGCCAGATCGCTGAGGCTCAGGCTGGTTTCCTGGAACATTTCACGCATCGCGGCGCTTTTACGCAGCCTTCTTGGACGCTGGATAAGAGAAAAATCAGACATGCTCATTCTTACTTACAGGTGAAAAAAGTAGCGACAGTTTACTCCCTTTTGCCCGGGGCGATGAAGGTTTGTGTGCTGCGGGGAAAATGAAAACTCCCACTGACGTGGGAGTTGAGGGGAATTATTCGTTGATATCCGGATGTTGCTGCACCAGATTTTTGCGCTTCGCTTCCAGCTTCGCGATCTCGGCATCGATATCTTCGATTTTCTGCTCGATGTTGTCGTGATGCTCCTGCAGGATCTCACGCGCTTCTGCGAGGTCAGAGGCCGCCGGGGTCGCACCGATCAGCGGTTTGTTGGCGGTCTCTTTCATGTACAGGCCGGTAATTAAACCAATCACCGCAATCACCATCAGATAATAAGCGGGCATATACAGATTGTTGGTGGCTTCCACCAGCCAGGCGGCAGCAGTCGGCGTCAGACCGGCAACCAGCACCGAAATGTTGAAGGCACTGGCCAGCGCGCTGTAGCGGATATGGGTCGGGAACATCGCGGGCAGCGACGAAGCCATTACGCCGGTGAAGGCATTCAGGATCACCGCCAGCAGCAGCAGGCCAGCAAAAATCAGCCCAATTACGCCGCTGTTAATCAGCATAAACGCCGGGATGGAGCAAATGAACAACGCGATGCTGCCAATAATGACAAACGGGCGACGACCAAAACGGTCACTCAGCATCCCCATTACCGGCTGCACAAACAGCATCCCGATCATAATGGCGATGATAATCAGCACACCATGGTCTTCCGAGTAGTGCAGGTTATGCGACAGGTAGCTCGGCATATAGGTCAGCAGCATGTAATAGGTGACGTTGGTGGCAATCACCAGACCAATACAGGCCAGCAGGCTTTTCCAGTGTTTGGTGGCGATCTCTTTGAACGAGATTTTCGGGCCGTCACGCAGACCTTCGCGATCGCCTTGTTCCAGCTTCTCTACGTGTTGCTGGAATGCCGGGGTTTCTTCCAGCGCGTGGCGCAGATAGAGACCAATAATCCCTAACGGCAGGGCGACGAAGAACGGCAGACGCCAGCCCCATTCGAGGAAACGGTCTTCCCCGATGATGGTGGAGATCAGTACCACCAGACCGGCACCCAGCACAAAACCGGCAATGGAGCCGAAATCCAGCCAGCTGCCCATAAAGCCACGTTTGCGGTCGGGTGAGTATTCGGCGACGAAGATCGACGCGCCGGTATATTCCCCACCCACTGAGAAGCCCTGCGCCATTTTGGCGATCAGCAGCAGCACCGGTGCCCAAATCCCAATCGAGTCATAAGAGGGTATCAGGCCGATACAGAAGGTACTGATCGACATGATGACGATGGTGATAGAAAGAATTTTCTGGCGACCGTATTTGTCACCGAGCATGCCAAAGAACAGACCGCCGAGCGGACGGATCAGGAAGGGCACGGAGAAGGTCGCCAGTGCGGCGATCATCTGGATACCGGGCGAAGCACCGGGGAAAAACACTTTACCCAGCGCATAAGCCACAAAGCCATACACACCGAAATCGAACCATTCCATCGCGTTGCCCAGAGAAGCCGCGGTGATGGCCTTACGTAAACGGGAGTCGTCGATGATAGTGACATCATCCAGCCCGATCGGTTTTACACGTTTCCTACGAATTTTCATGAGGTTACCCTGTCCTGGAATCAGAAAGTCCTCAACGGCGCGGACCGATTCACTGTTTTCAGGCCGCGGCGTTGAGAAAATTAAAGCATAGCCATAAAGATGAGATTTCTCTGGCCTGCCATAGCGATAATTACGTGGGTAATTATCGCCTCCCGCGACAGAGTATACCGTTTTTGAGTGATATTTGTCATGTTTACGCCAGTAACTGGCTATTTTGTGGCTAAAACTGTGGCATTGATTTTACCTGGTCGGCATAAATGTCGCCCCTGCAGCCGCAGGGGGCGCATTCATGCGCACCTGGAGATTGGCGTTCAGAGCAGTGAACGTAGCGGCGCGCCTGTTAGCCAACCGGCGATATCTTCCACGGCTTCGGTAAAATACGTGTGGTAGTTACTGTCGGCAACATAGCCCAGATGTGGCGTCGCCAGCACGTTCGGCAGCTGGCGTAATGGACTTCCGGCGGGCAGTGGTTCCTGTTCGAACACATCCAGACCGGCCCCGGCTAATTGCCCGGATTGTAAGGCGGCAATCATCGCCGCCTGGTCGACAAGACCCGCTCTTGAGGTATTGATCAGCAATGCGCCGGGTTTCATCTGCGCCAGGGTGGCGGCGTCGAGCAGATGATGGGTGCGCTCACTCAGCACCAGATGAAGGGATACCACATCACTCGCCTGTAATAAGTCATGGAGCGATGCCATCTTTTTTACGCCACAGGCAGCTGCGCGCTCATCGGTCAGATTCTGGCTCCAGGCACAAACCTCCATGCCAAACGCCTGCGCTACCGATGCCATCGCGCCACCAATTTTCCCCAGCCCCACCAGCCCCAGCGTTTTGCCCTGCAGCCCCATGCCCAGCGTCTGTTGCCACGGGCCATTGCTGCGCAGCGCCTGATTTTCACTGGCGATATGACGTGCCAGTCCAAGCAGCAGCCCCCATGTCAGTTCCAGCGGTGGCGCGCTGCTGCTATTGGTGCCGCAAACCGCGATATAGCGCTCACGGCAGGCGTCGAGATCAATCGAGGCATTGCGCATACCGGAGGTGACAATCAGTTTCAGCTTAGGCAGGCGACCAATCAGTTCGGCGCTGAGCGGGGTGCGTTCCCGCATCACCACCAGGATATCGGCGTGCTGAATCTGGCTGACCAGCGCATCCTGGTTATCAATATGGGTGGTCAGCGCGCGGGTGTGAACCAGCGGTTGCAGCGTGGTCCAGTCGGCAAGTTTCAGAGCGACGTTCTGGTAATCATCAAGAATGATGCAGTTCAGGCTCATGGCGTTCCTCAGCGAGTAACGGCCGCGCCCCCTGCTCGTTGAGCCACGCACGCAGCCGGTCATTATCCATTGGGTAGGCGTAATAATAGCCCTGAATAAATACCACACCACGCCGTTGCAGGTACTGGAATTGTAACGAAGTCTCCACCCCTTCACCCAGCACCTCAAGCTGTAACTTGTGGCTGAGATTGATGATGGCGTCCAGCACCGGTGTTTCGCCGTCCAGCCGCTCAATCGCGTTGATAAAGCCGCGATCAATTTTCAGATAATCAAGCGGGAAGGTTTGCAAATAGCTGAGCGAACAATGGCCGGTGCCAAAATCGTCAATCGCCACTTTCATCCCCTGTGACTGCAACAGGCGCAGCTTGCGCGCCACGTCTTCACCGTCGTGAATCAGGCTGCGCTCGGTCAGTTCCAGCGTAATCTGCAATTGTTTGTCTTTGATGCGTCGGGCGAACAGCTGAATATCATTAACAAATTCAGAGTGTTGCAGATGCTCTGCCGCCAGGTTCAGACCGATATGGAAGCCGGGTTCCACATGCCAGCTCTGAATATCCTCCGCCATCAGCTCCAGCAAATGGCGCGTCAGGGGGACGATCATGCCTTCTTCTTCCGCCGCGCTGATAAAGATGTCAGGACGAATGGTATCGCCATTCGGCAATTGCCAGCGCAGCAACGCTTCGGCACCGGCGCAGCGTTGCTGCGCTACGCTGTAGACCGGCTGATAATGAACGGAGAACTGGCGGTTGCGCATGGCCCGGCGAATTTCATCGCGCCACGAGATGCGACGGCGCAGCCAGTTGGCGGTGAGGATCATCAGCAGGATGGAGAAAATGGCCGCCATTGGCAGGAAAATAAACAGCGCCTGCCGCCAGGCTTTCAACAGCTCGCTGGGGGGGACGATAACCTCCACGCTGATGGGATAGCGGCTGGATTGTGCCGACCAGGGTTCGCTTTTCAGCCAGGTTTCCGGCAGCTGTTCGCGCGGCCCGTAGCTAATGGCGGCCCCATCATCAAACCGCAAACTCATGCGATAGCCACGCGATTCGCCAATCGCCTGCATAAAATCCATCAGATATTGGCCATCAATCACCGCCCAAAACCCTTCACCATCGGGCAACTGACGGACAAAAACCACCGCCGGGCGATTTGGCACACCCGAGGTGCCACTGATGGAAATGCTCCACCAGGCTTTGCCGGTAACCGGCGGTTGCCGCATGATCATTTCGCTCAGGGTGCCAGGATTCAGGCCATACGCAGAGGAACAGGTGACATTCTCGCCTTCCAGCTTACCAATGGAACGAAAATAGGCGTTCAGGTTGCCGGCACGTTGCAGCTTGTCTTCAATCGCCGAACAGGGTTGATAGTGGTACTGGCGCAACTGGGTAATCATATCCCAGGCGCTGTCACTCATTTTTTCGGCCTGAGCCAGCAGGGAGTTAGCGGTGCTGATTTGTTGCTGATGCACGGTATGGCGCGCTTCAATCGCCGTGCAAAGAATACCGAGCACCAGGGGCAGCAGCCCGGCACAGACGATCAACAGCCAGCCAAAATCGCGATGTTTTCTCTGCGGTGGCACCAGGCGTCCCTCGGTAGGTTTAAGCAGCAGGAAGACGGCATGCTGCGGCTTTCGCAGCATACCATTTTCCCAGGGCCGTGCATGTTAGCGTTTTGATTCGCGACAAAATTGACCAGGATCAATTATTGGCTATGGTTTGCGCTTATTGACATAGTTTTGCCATTGCTGGCATTTCCTTGCATAAAAAGCGTGACCCGGCGAAATTGTGGATGTGGTGTGCATTCTTTAACTGGAACTGTCCGGGCTAATCATCAGGCAAGAGGTGTTGCGGCGCGATTTATCGCGCGCCTTTTGGCCGGGGCTGCGTTGTGAATAGCGCGATAAACGGACCGGGTAGGTTTAAGTCGATTGCCGCCGCAGCAGACCCAGCGCCGCCAGCATCAGGCTGAGGCTGGCGAACAACGTTAGCGTCGCCATTGCCATCCCCTGTCCCACAGAACCCTGTTCAAACTGTCGCCAGATAAAAATCGCCACGGTTTGTACCCCCGCAGGAGCCAGCAGCAGGGAGGTGACCAGCTCGCGTGAGGCGACAGCGAACACCATCATCATCGCCGCCAGCAGGCTCGGGGTGACCAGCGGCAACACAATCAGCCGCAGCGCCTGCAAGCGCGAGGCACCGTGCACCCGCGCCGCCGGTTCCAGTGTTGGCCCCAGCTGACGCAGCGCGCTGCTGACATAACGCACCGGCCAGGGCAGCAGCAGACAGCTGTAGGAGAGCAGCAAAATCGCCAGCGTGTTGTAGGGAGAAACCGGCCAGAAGCCGCGATTCCACAGCAAAATCAGCCCGACGCCAATCACCACCCCCGGCATCGCCGCAGGCAGCAAAGCCAGGCCATCCATCAGCGCCAGCAAGCGCGTTTTACCCTCGGCCACGCGCCAGGCAATCAAAAATCCGAGCAAGCCGGTGAGCAACGCTGCGCCGAGCGCCAGGCCAATACTGGTGGAGAAGGCTGCCAGCGCATCACCTTGCTGACTGAACAACGCGGTGAAATGACGCAGCGTCAGGTTGCCGGGATGAATGCCGCCCGACAACGTGTTAAGCAGGCCACTCAGCGTCATCGCCCCGAGCGGCAGCGCCACCGCCAGCAGGGCGGTGAACACGAACAGCAGCAACATCGGCAGTTGCCAGCGACCGGGGCTGGCGGCTTCCTGGGCCACCGGTTTACCGCTCACCGCCGTGACATCGCTGCTCCCCGTCAGCTTGCGCTGGCAAAACCACGCCAGCAGCGCCACCAGGCTTAACATCAGCGAGAGCGAGGCGGCCCCCGGCAGATCGATCGGCCAGTCAGCCAGTTTTTGTTCAATGCCGACCGTCATCAGCGTTAACCCGGCGCGTGCGCCGAGCGCCGCAGGTACGCCGTACTCCTCAATCGCCAGCGTGAACGCCAGCAGCACGCCACCGGCCAGGGCCGGTAACGTCAGCGGCAGGGTGATCTGCGCAAAGGCGCGCCATGCCGGAGCGCCATGCACCCGCGCCACCCAGGCCAGACGCTGTCCGCTCGCCATCAGCGAGCGCGACACCGCGAAATAAACCACCGGGAAGATATTGAGCGTCATCACCAGCATCATGCCGCTGCTGCTGAACAACAGGCTATCGAAATTCAGGCCGGTGAGTTGTTCGACATAACCATTGCGTTGCAGTGCCAGCGTCCAGGCCAGCGCGACGATGTAGGGTGGCGTCAGGAAGGGGATCAGAAACAACAAATCCCACAGCGCCGCCCCCGGCAGACGAAACAAGCCACGCAGCGCACCGAGCGGCAGACCCAATAACAGGCTGCCCATCGCCACGCCGAGACCAATTTTCAGCGTGCCCAGCCACATCGGTACCAGCTGCGGATCTTCCAGCAACGCGGGCAGCGCACTGAAGGCGCCCTGCCATTGTCCCTCGCTCAGATGCGGAAACAACGCCTGTAGCACGATAAACAGCAGTGGCAGCGCCACCAGTACCAGCAGCGCCAGCAGGATCAGGCCGTTAAACAGGGCACGCGACATGGTTTATTGCCCAAACAAGGTGGCAAAGCGCTTCAGCACCGCCGCACGTTCGCTGCCGCCGTCCTGATTCACCGGCAACAGTTTGATCTCGGTGATTAACGGACGTTGCGCTTTGATATCGGTACGGGCAGGCATCAGCCAGGCTTTTGCCACCTGCTGCTGACCTTCATCCGACAGCACATAATCGATAAAGGCTTTGGCATCGGCGGCATGCTGGCTGCTTTTCAGGATCATCATCGGACGCGGGGCCACCACGGTACCGTTTTCCGGGAAAATCACCTTAACCGCTTCACCCTGGGCGATGTTGTTGTAAGTCACGTAATCCACCGCGCCAAACACCGCCGCTTTCGCCCCCTGCAACACCGGCGTCACCGCCTGCGCGTTCGGGCCGCTGATCACCATGCCATTGGCTTTCAGTTGATCAAACAGCTGCCAGGCTTTCTCGCCTTCGCCATTCTGCAAACCAATCAGCAGATCGAGCGAGGCACCCGACAGCGCCGGATCGGGGGTGGTGATTTTGTCTTTGAACGCCGGACCGGTGAGGTCCTGCCAGGTTTTCGGTTCTGGCGTGTTGCTGTTGGTGTTCCACACAATGCCGAGCGCGGAGATACCCTGTGCGACGTAAGCATCGGTTTTAAATGCTGCCGGTACGTTCGCGGCGTTCGGGCTTTGATACGGCAGCAGCCAGCCACGCTGTTGCAGGTCTTCAGCGGTGTCCCAGGAGGCAGAAATCAGCACATCCGCCTGCGGGTTAGCCTGTTCCGCTTCCAGACGCGCCATCACTTTGCCGGTGGTGGCCTGGAAGATATTCACCTTAACCCCGGTCTGTTTTTCAAACCCGGTGGCGAGGCTTTTCGCCAGTGAGCCAGGACCGGCGGTGTACACCGTCAGCGCTTCGGCATCGTTCATCATCATCATGGCGGAGGTCAAAATCATCGCGCTGATGGCTCCTGTTTTAACAGATTTGAGAGATGGCATTGGTTTCCCCTGAGAGGTCAGTCACTGAAACAATCTGGCCCTGCGCCAGATGGATAATGCGGTCGGCCAGGGTGTTGGCTTCTTCGCGGTCATGCGTTACGTAAACGGCGGTGATACCAGCAGCGCGCAGCAGCTGCGCCATGGTCTGCGCGAGGGTTTCGCGCAGATCGCGATCAAGATTGGATAAGGGTTCGTCAAACAGCAGAATCGCCGGTTTCGCCACCAGCGCGCGGGCTAACGCCACACGTTGTTGCTGACCGCCCGACAGCATGGCGGGTTTACGATCGCCAAACCCGGCGAGGCCAACCTGCTCCAGTGCGGCTTCCGCCTGTTGCCGTGCCGCCGTTTTCTTCACGCCACGCATCCGCAGAGGAAAGGCCACGTTCTGCACCACGCTCATATGCGGCCAGAGCGCGTAATCCTGGAACACCATGCCGAGGTTACGTGCTTCCGGTGCAGCGCAGTGGCGCGCCGACGCCACGCACTGGCCGCCAATCCAGATTTCGCCCGCCGAGGGTTGCAGCAGGCCCGCCAGCAGTTTCAGCAGCGTGCTTTTGCCACAGCCGGAGGGGCCGAGCAGCGCCAGCGTTTGTCCGGCGGGAATGGTCAGGGAGAGATCGTGCAGAATGGTCAGGTTACCCGCTGACCAGCAGAGACTTTTCAGTTCGATAGGTTGCGCGACACGCGTCATCGGCCACCTCCCGCCAGCAGCAGGGAGTCGGCACACGCCACGCGCACCCGATGGTTTATCAGGAGCGTCATCAGATTGTTATCCTCTTTGGGATTTCACTGGCGGCGAGTCTACGGTGGCGATGTGACGGAAAGATGACCAAATATCATCAGAGACTATGATGCGCAGCAGGCGAAAAAGCGTATAGTTACAGCTCGATTATAAAAAATTCGTCAAACACGAGCGCACTCACTCATGCCTGACCTGCCTGCTACGGAACCTGCTTTAACGCCTTTCCGCCTGAATTTACTGATCCTCTCCATCGTGATGTTCAATTTTGCCAGCTATCTCACCATCGGCTTGCCGCTGGCGGTGCTGCCGGGTTTTGTCCATGACGGACTCGGTTACAGCGCCTTCTGGGCCGGGCTGGTGATTAGCCTGCAATATCTTGCCACGCTGCTGAGCCGCCCTCATGCCGGACGTTACGCCGATCAGTGGGGACCGAAAAAAGTGGTGGTGCTCGGGCTATGCGGCTGCTTCCTCAGCGGCTTGTGCATTCTGCTGTCGGCGCTGACCGAGAGCTGGTCGATACTGAGTCTCGGGCTGCTGTGCCTGGGGCGCGTGATCCTCGGTATCGGACAGAGTTTCTCCGGCACCGGCACCTCGCTGTGGGGCGTGGCGCGCGTCGGCTCGCTGCATATTGGCCGGGTCATTTCCTGGAACGGCATCGTCACCTACGGTGCGATGGCGATTGGTGCGCCGCTCGGGGTGGTGATTTTCCGCGCTGGCGGGTTGCTGCTGCTTTCCGGCGTCATCATCGCCATTTGCGTGCTGGCAATTGCGCTGGCGCTGCCGCGTGCGCCAGTGAAAGGCAGCAAAGCCAAACCGCTGCCGTTTCGTGATGTGCTGGGAAAAATTTATGGTTTTGGCCTGATTCTGGCGATGGGATCGGCAGGGTTTGGTGTGATCGCCACCTTTATCACCCTGTTTTATCAGGATAAAGGCTGGGATGGTGCTGCGTTCGCGCTGACGCTGTTCAGTGCCGCCTTTGTCGGTACGCGCCTGCTGTTTCCCAATGCCATCAATCGCCTCGGTGGCTTACGGGTGGCCAGCATCTGTTTTGCGGTAGAAGCCGTGGGGCTGTTCCTGGTGGCAGGTTCGTTCGATCCCTGGATGGCAAAAGTCGGCGCGTTTTTTACCGGCGCGGGTTTCTCGCTGGTGTTCCCGGCGATTGGCGTGGTGGCGGTAAAAGTGGTGCCGCAGCAAAATCAGGGCAGCGCGCTGGCAACCTACACGGCGTTTATGGATTTGTCGCTGGGGATCACCGGGCCTATCGCCGGTTTTATTATGAGTTTCGCCGGGGTGCCGCTGGTCTATTTCCTCACCGCGCTGCTGGTGTGTCTGGCGCTGGTGTGTACGCTGCGGATGAGCAGACGCCAGCCTGATAGTCCACCGGTGGAAATTAAAGAGAATTAAAAAATGGCCTCCGACCGAGGCCAATCACTACAAAATTGTGTCATTGACACAGATAAGGGTCGGGCAGACGGGGGCGATGGACAGTGGCCCCCGTTTTTTCTATCAGGCTTGCAGCAATTCAATGCTGGCGCGGATTTCACGTTCGATATCGGCGGCAGACCACTTCTCCAGCTCAGACGAGAACGGTTCAAAGGCGTAGATGCCTTTGTAACCCAGCATCTCGAGGCGTTTCACCTGGGCCACACTGTTCAGCACATCGTTATTACTCAGCATGATGCGCTCTTCATCGGTGAGCTGATCCGTCGGGCGCGTATCTTCCACGCCGGACAGATGCACCAGGCCAATCTGGTTAACATCAATCTCCTGCGGGAATTCCTGCTCCGCGTTTTCGTACAGATGATGATGGAACGTATCCAGCAGCAGTTTGAACGGCACCTGCGCATCACGGATCAGTTGCTGCGTCTGCACGGCGGAGCGTAACGAGCTGACCGGGAAGCCGAGCGGTTCCACCAGCCCCTGGATACCATAATGAGCAAAGCGTGGGGCGAGGGTTTGCAGTGCCGCCAGCGTCTGTTCCGCTGGGACGGCGATGCCTTCATTCAGCGGGCACATCACCAGCGCTTTCGCGCCAATCTGCTGAGCTTCCTGCAACAGGGCTTCGGCTTTGGCCAGCAGCGCGTCGTCAGGGCGGTTGAACGGATAGAGCGCGTTGATGGTTTCGATTTCGATGTGATATTTGTCGGTCAATGCGCGCAGCTGCGCCACACTCAGATCATCCGTCACCCTGCCGCCTGGCATATCGTTACGCAGTTCCACTTTGTTTAAACCCAGACGCTGCACCAGCTGGAAAAAAGCTTCCAGCGACAGCGTCGGGGCAATTTTACGGTTAATACAGAAACGGGTTGGATCGATGGCCATGTGACGGCTCCTGTAATGGGGGGTGGGTAAGATGATGCTAAAGAGAACATTTATTTCATTGTTAGTGAATTATGAAATTTCAGATATTGGATCTTCCTCGCAAAAATTTCATATTTCGTTTTGTTTAATGTCCAGGTGTGGCGTTATGCATGGGATGCCATGGGCAGGAAAATGCGATCCAGTCCGCTAAAAGGAAATTTTCCAAAAAGAAGTATTTGAAAAATTTATTTCACTGTAATAGCTTCATACCATGCTTTTAGTTCTCGCGGGTTTACATATTAAAGAGGCAACGACATGAACATCGTAGGAAACTTTATCGGCGGCCAGATTACCCACAGCGCCAGCAATGAAACCATTCCGGTGTACGATCCGGCGACTGGCAAAGTGGTGCGTGAACTGACGCAGAGCACCTCAGATGAAGTCGCTAAAGCGATTGAAGTCGCTCATGCGGCATTCCCGGAATGGTCTAAAACCTCTCCGCTGCGTCGTGCCCGCGTGATGTTCAACTTCAAAGTGCTGATGGAACAGCACCGTGAGGAACTGGCGGCATTGATCGTCTCCGAACACGGCAAAGTATGGTCCGATGCGCTGGGTGAGCTGACGCGCGGCATTGAAGTGATCGAATTTGCCTGCGGCATTCCGCATCTGATTAAAGGCGAAAACTCGCCAAATGTGGGTGGCGGCGTGGACAGCTACTCACTGATGCAGCCGGTGGGTGTGGTAGCGGGTATCACCCCGTTTAACTTCCCGGCGATGGTGCCGCTGTGGATGTTCCCGATTGCACTGGCCTGCGGTAACACCTTTATTCTCAAGCCACCGGCGCTGGACCCCTCCGCCTCGGTGCGTATGGCGGAGCTGCTGAAAGAAGCGGGCCTGCCGGATGGCGTGTTCAACGTGGTCCACTCTTCCAACGAAGATGCCGAGCAACTGTATAAAGATCCGCGTGTGGCGGCGGTGAGCTTCGTCGGTTCTTCCGGCGTGGCAGAACATATCTACAAAACTGCCAGTGCGCATGGCAAACGCGTTCAGGCGTTTGGTGCCGCAAAAAACCACGCCATCGTGATGCCGGATGCCGATCTGGATGCCACAGTGAACGCCATCATGGGCGGTGCTTTTGGTTCTGCCGGGGAGCGTTGCATGGCGCTGCCGGTAGTGGTAGCGGTGGGTGAGGGCACTGCCGACAAACTGATCGCCCGTCTGACCCCGCTGATCAAAGCGTTGCGCGTAGGACCGGGTATCCAGAAAGGTGCAGAAGAGAATGAAATGGGGCCGGTGGTTTCTGCCGCGCACCAGAAAAAAGTGCTGGGCTACATCGATAAAGGTGAGCAGGAAGGCGCGAAACTGGTGGTCGATGGTCGTAACTATCAGGTGCCGGGCCATGCAGAAGGTTACTACGTGGGCGGCACGCTGTTCGACAACGTGACCTCTGAGATGACCATCTGGCGCGAAGAGATCTTCGGACCGGTACTGAGCATCATGCGTTCCCCGGATTTCAGCAGCGCGTTGCAACTGGTGAACAGCCATGAATTCGGCAACGGCAGCGCCATCTTTACCAGCAACGGCCACACCGCGCGTGAGTTTGTGCAGGATGTGGAAGCGGGCATGGTGGGCGTTAACGTCCCGGTTCCGGTGCCGATGGCCTTCCACAGCTTCGGTGGCTGGAAGCGTTCGGTGTTTGGTGCGCTGAACGTCCACGGGCCGGATGGCGTGCGTTTCTACACCCGTATGAAAACCGCCACTGTGCGCTGGCCGAGTGGTCAGCAGACGGTCTCTGAGTTCAGCATGCCGACGCTGGGTTAAGGAGGATGGTGATGTCACTACTTGCGAAAGCGCAGCAGCCAGACAGCAATGGCCGTATTCAGCATGTCACACCGGAAAGTGCCGGTTGGGGATACGTGGGCTTTGATGCTTATTTGCTGAAGAAAGGACAAACTCTGAAGTTGAGCAGCGCTGATAAAGAGCTGTGTCTGGTACTGGTGGCGGGCTTTGCCTCGGTGAAAACCCGTCATGCGGAGTTCCCGAATCTGGGTAAGCGTCTGTCACCCTTCGAGCGCATTCCGCCTTATTCGGTGTATGTGCCGCATAACGACGAGGTGGAGGTCTACGCTGATAGCGATCTGGAGCTGGCGGTGTGTAATGCTCCCAGCCAGGGCAACCTGCCAGCGCGCCTGATTGCGCCGGAAGATGTCGGGGTTGAGCATCGTGGTAAGGGACGTAACCAGCGTCTGGTGCATAACATTCTGCCGGACAATAAACCGGCAGATAGCCTGCTGGTGGTGGAAGTTTACACCGACGAAGGGGCGACCAGTTCTTATCCGAGCCACAAGCACGATCAGAAAGACAGCCCGGACGAAACCTATCTGGAAGAAACCTATTATCACCGTTTCGATCCGGAGCCAGGTTTTGCCATGCAGCGCGTGTACACCGACGACCGCACGCTGGATGAATGCATGGCACCGTATAACCGCGATGTGGTCACCGTGCCGCGTGGCTACCATCCGGTGGCGACACTGGCGGGATATGACAACTATTATCTCAACGTGATGGCGGGGCCGGTGCGTTTGTGGAAATTTACCTGGGAGAAAGATCACGCCTGGGTGAATAGCGATAAGTATCCGCGTACCTGATTGCGCAATAAATTGCGCCGCTACGGTCTGGTGCGGCCTGTAGCGGCGCGATTTATCGCGCGTTTTGTTATTAACGTTTAATCCGTCGGTCCCACTGCTTCGTACATACCGCTTCGCCGTTGTGCTGCACTTTCATCTCACCGCTGATGATGAAATGCGTCAGATCGCTGCGCATCTCCAGCACGATATCGGTTTCCGTCCACCAGCCTTCACGCCCGATCTTCATGCTTTGCGTTAGCAAATAATGGGCGGAAAGCGGGTCCTGGTTATGCACGGTCAGCTGACGACGCAGGCTGTGATCGACGGTGGTATCGATATCGTCGAAACGATAGACGCCCTCGCCAAACACCCCGCCGATGCCGTGGGTCACGCTTTCCCAGCTGTCATTTACCACGTCATAACGCAGCTCACGCTCGACACGCCCCGGTGACAGCAGCGTCAGCGGCGTATTGGCGGCGGTTGCCGGTTGTGGGTTCGGCCCGGCGATCGGTTCTGGCTGGCGGCATACCGGCAGATCGAGTGCGGCACTGGCCAGATTCACCTGCAACGTTGCCATTTCCGCCATCGGCCAGATCATCGGCCAGAAGGTGGTCGCCAGTGAAATACGCAGACGATGTCCGGCAGCAAAACGCCAGGCGATGCCGTCCAGCTGCACCTGCACATCCACCGTTTCACCCGGCGTCAGCGGCGCGTTTTTATCCTGCCCCTGCAAATGGCTGAGGTTGACCCAGCCGTGGGTAACGCGGGTTGAAGCACCGTCGGGCGCGACATCGGACAAACGCACATAAAGCATCGCCGCCGGTTTATCGCTGCTGAGTTTGACGCTGAACTGCGGGAATCCGTAGATGCTCAGGCTTTCATTGAGCGGCGCGCTGTCAAAGCTCTCCGCCAGGCCGTCATCCATCCGCTGGTCGCTCGGGCTTTCACCCAGCACGCCCGCGCCCATCCACTCGCCGGCAAACAGCCCGTGGTTTTGCTGGGTACAGATCACCTGCCAGCTGTCCTGCTCCAGCGGAGTCGGGGCCAGGGTGCCGGGCTGTAAATGCCAGCGTTGTGCTTTGGTCACCTCATCGGTATCCCCGTCGATGGCGATCCACTCACCAAACGCCTGCGGACGCTGCGAACCAGGGCGTTGACTGTCGTTCAGCCATGCCTGCACGCGCGGCCCTGCCAGCGCGTCATTATCGACCTGCTTCAGCCAGCGATCCCACCAGGTCACGGCTTCCTGCAGGAAACCAATCGCCGGTTCCGGCGTGCCATCCTGCGGATAGATATGCGCCCAGGGACCGATGATCGCCTTGCGCGGTACTTCAAGGTTATCCATCAGGCGGAACACCGCGTTGCTGTAGGAGTCAGCCCAGCCACCTACCGCCATCACCGGACACTGAATTGCCGACCAGTCTTCACCGACAGAGCCGTGTTTCCAGTAGGCATCTTTCAGCGGATGATCCATCCACAGCGCCGGGAAGAACGGCATATTTTCCAGCCGGTTGAGCCAGTCCTGATACCAGCTATCGCCCACCAGCTGCGGGTCCTGCGGGCGGCTTTGATAGGCCAGCATAATGCCGCCCCACCACAGGTTATCATTCAGCAGGCAGCCGCCTTTGTAGTGGATATCGTCGTTATAACGATCGTCGGTGGAGCATACGGTGATGATCGCTTTCAATGCCGGTGGGCGACGGGCAGCCAGTTGCAGGCAGTTAAACCCACCCCAGGATTTGCCCATCATGCCGACGGCGCCGCTGCACCAGCTCTGCTGGCTGATCCAGTCGATCACTTCCAGCGCATCTTCCTGCTCCTGCAACAGATATTCATCGGCCAGCAGGCCATCCGACTCACCGCTGCCGCGCATATCCACGCGCAGCACCGCGTAGCCTTGTCCGGCAAAGTAGCCGTGCATTGGCTCATCACGCGTGCGCGTCCCATCGCGCTTGCGATAAGGGATATATTCGAGAATGGCAGGCACCGGCTGCTGGCTGGCAGAAAGTGGCAACCACATACGCGCTGCCAGACGGGTGCCATCTTTCAGGGTGATCCAGATATGTTCCGTCACGCTGACGCTGTGGGGAAATTGCGTTACGAAGGTTTTCATGAGGCTCCTGCCATTGCATTTGACTGACGCTGACCCAGCACCTCATCCAGCCAGGATGTGCGCATTTCCGGCACCGAGGTCAGTAGTTTTTCGGTATAGCTGTGCATCGGGGCGCTGAACACCTGCTCGGTCGGTCCCTGCGCCACCACGTTGCCCTGATACATCACCGCCACCTGCTGGGCGATGCGTTTCACGGTGCTGAGGTCGTGGGTGATAAACAGATATGACAGGCCCAGCTGCTCCTGCAAACGGCGCAGCAGATTCAGCACCTCTTCCGCCACCAGCGGATCGAGGGCGGAAGTCGCTTCGTCGCAAATAATCAACTCAGGCTGTGCCGCCAGTGCCCGCGCGATGCAGACACGCTGTTTCTGCCCGCCAGAGAGCGCGGCGGGATAACGATCAATCAGGGTGAGCGGCAGCTCGGTCAGCCGCAGCAGTTCTTCCACCCGGGCGCGTACCTGGCGTTTATCCAGCCCAAAGTAAAAGGCGATCGGACGACCAATGGCTTCCAGAATGGTCTGGCGCGGATTGAGGGCCACATCCGGCAGCTGGTAAATCATCTGAATACGACGCAGCGTTTCTTTGTCGCGTTGCTGATAGCGGTTAGCCAGCACTTTGCCGGCAAAGCTGACGTTACCGGCGGTATCGCCCAACAGGCCGCACAGCGCACGCGCGAGGGTACTTTTGCCGCTACCCGACTCGCCAATAATCGCCAGCGTTTCGCCTTTGGCGAGGCTCATCGAGACGCCGTGCACTACGGCTTTGCCGTTGTAACCGGTGGAGAGGTTTTGCAGCGTCAGCAACTGGCCCTGGGCTACGTTTTCCGCGTGGACCGGCGTCAGCGCATGGGCGCGCTCCGAGACCAGCCGCTGGGTGTAGCTTTCCAGCGGGTTTTGCAGAATATCTGTGGTACTGCCGCTTTCCACTTCGCAGCCCTGGCGCAGCACCATGATGCGGTCGGCAATTTGCGCCACCACCGCCAAATCGTGGGTAATGTACAGCGCGGCGGTGTTGAACTCGCGTACCAGTTTGCGCAGCATCACCAGCACTTCAATCTGCGTGGTGACATCCAGTGCGGTGGTCGGTTCGTCCATCACCAGCAAATCGGGTTTGCAGGACATCGCCATGGCAGCCATCGCACGTTGCAACTGGCCACCCGACAGCTGATGCGGGTAGCGCTGGCCGATGGTGTCCGGCTCCGGCAGATCCAGCGCGCGGAACAGGGTGACTGCCCACGCCTGCGCTTCAGCGACATTCATCAGGCCATGGCGAATCGGCCCTTCACACACCTGCTTGCCAATGGTCAGCGCCGGGTTAAACGCGGCGGCGGCACTCTGTGCCACATAGGCCACGCGGCGACCGCGAATTTCGCGTTTCTCTTTGCTGGAGAGCGGCACGATATCGCGCCCGGCGATACGCACTTCGCCACCGGCAATGCGGCAGCCCGCACGGGCATAGCCCAGCGCGGCGAGGCCGATAGTGGACTTACCGGCACCGGATTCGCCAATCAGCCCTAGCACTTCGCCGGGTTTCAGGCTGAGTGAAATGTTCTGTACCAGTGGAATGCCCTGGTCGGTTTCAATGCGCAGACCGCGCATTTCCAGAATGGGTTGTGTCATCCCTCTTCCCCCAGCGAAAGGTTGTTGCGGACCAGCAGCCAGTCAACCACCAGGTTGACGCCGATGGTCAGCAGGGCGATAGCGGCAGCCGGGTAGAGTGGGGCCAGCTGGCCGAAGTTGATCGCCTGGGCGTTGTCACGCACCATGCTGCCCCAGTCGGCCCACGGTGGCTGAATGCCCAGCCCGAGGAAGCTCAAACCGGCGATAAACAGGAACGTGAAGCAGAAGCGCATGCCAAACTCCGCCAGCAGCGGTGGAATGGCGTTGGGCAGAATCTCTTTACGCACGATCCAGCCCAGCCCTTCGCCGCGCAGACGCGCCGCTTCGACATACTCCTGGCAGACAATCCCCTGCGCCACCAGACGTGCCAGGCGATAGACGCGGGTGGCATCGAGCAAGGCAATGGTGCCAACCAGTACCGGAATCGAGGTGCCAAGCACCGACAACACGATCAGCGCCAGAATCAGCACCGGAATCGACATCAGCGTATCGACGATGCGCGTCAGCACCACATCCACCCAGCGGCCATATATGGCGGCGGTGAAGCCGGTGAGAATGCCAATGACAAACGAAATGGCGGTGATTGCCAGCGCGATGGCGATAGTGGTGCGTGCGCCAAACAGAATGCGCGACAGCATATCGCGGCCGAGGCTGTCAGTGCCGAGCGGCATGGCGCTGGAGGGCAGCATCCAGATATCACCCACCTGCGCGGTTTCGCTGTGCGGTGCCAGCCAGGGCGCGAACAGCGCAGCAATCAGGTTCACGGCAATTATGGCCAGGCCGAGCATGGCGGAAATCGGCACCGTGCGGATTTTCAGTTTTTTCATCACTTACCTCGCATGGCGCAGACGTGGGTTACACCAGATCGCCAGCAAATCGGCGGCGGTG
Organism: Pantoea cypripedii; assembly: GCF_011395035.1. Lineage (NCBI taxonomy): Bacteria > Pseudomonadati > Pseudomonadota > Gammaproteobacteria > Enterobacterales > Erwiniaceae > Pantoea > Pantoea cypripedii. Next base: position 4,005,468 of record NZ_CP024768.1, on the reverse strand, counting down.
TTGAGCAGGATGTAGGTGCCGCCAAACAGCAGCCCGCAAGCCTGCACCACTGGCAGATCGCGCTTGGTTACCGCATCCACCATCAGTTGCCCAATGCCGGGATAGACAAACACCACTTCCACCAGAATCACCCCCACCACCAGATAAGCCAGGTTAAAGGCGATCACGTTGATGATCGGTGCCAGCGCGTTAGGCAGGGCGTGTCCCAGCACGATGCGCCAGCGTGACATGCCTTTCAGCAGTGCGGTTTCGATATAGCTGCTCGACATCACCGCGCCGACGGAGGCACGGGTCATACGCAGCATATGCGCCAGCACCACCAGCACCAGCGTCAGCATCGGCAAGGTGCAGGCGTACAGCCGTGCGAGCACCCCGGCATCCGGATCGACCAGCGCCAGGCTGGGGAACCACGCGAGGCGAATGGCGAAGAAAATCACCAGCACATAACCCACGAAGAATTCCGGCACTGAAATACTCAGCAGCGTCAGCGAGTTGGCTAAGCGATCGAACCACGAACCACGCCAGACCGCGGAGGCGATGCCGAGCAGCACCGCCAGCGGGATAGCAATGATGGCGGCATAACCGGCGAGGAACAGCGTATTCGCCAGACGCGGCAGCAGCTCCGCGCTGATCGGCTGGTTGTTAGCCAGCGAGTTGCCGAGATCGCCGTGCAGCACGCCACCCAGCCAGTGCAGGTAGCGCCAGATGGCCGGCTGATCCAGGCCGAGCTGCGTGCGCAGCGCGGCAATGGTTTCCGGCGTACCGTTCTGCCCGAGAATCGCGCTGGCGACATCGCCGGGCAGCAGTTCGGTGCCGACAAAAATCAGCAGCGAAACCAGCCATAGCGTGAGCAGGCCCAGCAGCAGGCGATGTAAAATCTGCTTTTTCATTACGACTCCAGCCAAACGCGTTCTGCCAGGCGCCCACCCATAAAGTTGAACATCGGATGCGGTTTCACGCCGCCGACTTTCTTGCTGGCAGCATCGAGGTAGTCACCAAACAGCGGGATCATTGCGCCACCGTCATCGCTGGCGATTTGCTGCAATTCGCCATAGATTTCGGCTCGTTTTTGCTCATCCAGCAGCGAACGTGCCTGAATCAGCAGGCTGTCGAATTTCTCGTTCTTCCAGTGGGTATCATTCCATTTGGCGGTGGATTGCCACGCGGTGGAGAACATCTGGTCTGCGGTCGGACGTCCGCCCCAGTAACCCATGCTGAACGGCGCTTTCATCCACACGTCATCCCAGTAGCTGTCGGCAGGCTGACGCTTGATGCTGACCTGAATCCCGGCCTGAGCGGCCTGGCCCTGGAACAGCGCAGCCGCATCGAGCGCACCGGCAAAGGCCGCATCGGAGGAGGAGAGTTCCACCGGCAGGCTGCTGAGTCCGGCTTTCTTCAGATAGAATTTGGCTTTATCGGCATCGTAGGCACGCTGCGGCAGCGCTTTGTTGAAGAAGCGATCGGTTTTCGGGATCGGATGGTCATTACCGAGGGTGCCGTAGCCACGCAAGACGGTTGCCAGCAGTTTTTCACGATCGATACCGTATTTGATCGCCATGCGCACATCGTTGTTATTAAACGGAGCAACGCGACAATCCATCAGGAAGGTGAAGTGCTGGCCGCCAGACGAACGCACGATGTTCAGCGCCGGGCTGCGTTTCAGGAAATCAACCGTTTTGAAGTCTACGCGGTTGATGGCATGGACCTGGCCGGAAATCAGCGCGTTGGTCCGCGCGGTGGCGTCGTTAATCACCAGCACTTCAACGGCGTCAACGAAGGCGCGGTCCGGTTTCCAGTAGTTCGGGTTGCGTTTGAAGTAGGAACGCACGCCAGGCTGATACTGGTCGAACACGAAGCCGCCGGTGCCAATCGGGTGTTTCCAGTCGGTAAAGCCGTCCGGCACCACCACCAGATGATAATCCGCCAGCAGGTAAGGCAGGTCAGCGTTGCCGCTGTCGAGTTTTAGCGTGATTTCGTTATCGCCGCTTTTCTTCAGTTCGGTGATGCTTGCCAGCTGAGTTTTGATGGCGCTGCGTGACTGGTCGCCACGGTGCAGGTTGATGGAGTAGATAATATCCTCCACCGTCATGGCCTTACCGTTATGGAAGGTGACGCCCTGACGCACTTTGAAGGTCCACTCCTGGGCGCCCGGCTGCGCGCTCCAGCTTTCCAGCAGTTCCGGGGTGGCTTTGTTGTTCTCATCGATTTCGATCAGACCGTTCATCAGCATATAAGCCTGGTTGAGCGGCACCCAGTCGCTATACAGCGTCGGGTCGAGCGAATCACTGGTGTTGCCACCGGACATGCCAAGCTTCAGTACACCGCCTTTTTTAGGCGTCGCCTCGGCGGCGAAACCGGAGAACGGGGAGAGCGATAATGCCGTGCCTGCACCAATCAGCGCGGCAGTATTGATAAACGAACGGCGGCTCAAATTTGCGCCCTGAAGATATTTGTTAAAGTTTTCCTGCTCGTCTTTCATTTATTTTTCTCCGTTGTTATTCACCCTGTTTTACTTATCTCATCCTGGGCCTTAGCGCAGTTATTTCTGATTTATATCAAAACCAATAAATTCTGATGTATGAGATTTTGGTATCAGACTATGCGAAAAACGCGCAGCAGAACACCCACAAAAAAGATAATTTCCCGATCACTGAGCAACACCAGGGAAAAGGCATGTGGAACTGCATACGATAGTTGGGCTAATTGGCGTTTTTTGTTATTTGCTGGCATACGCGCTGGTTCAGTTGCGTAAATTGGTCATTGATTCAGATGTTTATGCTTGTCTTAACATCGCGGGAGGGGTTTGCGGACTCTATTCATTAAGCCATGATTTTAATTTGGCGATGGTGATTTCCCAATCGATGTGGTTAATTTTTACGCTGGTTGGTATGCATTCTTCACATCGTCGACGTGGTGCAATTAAAAATAAACTCCCGCCTTTAGATCCCCAACAATAAACAAGGGAATTAATATCGCGGCCTGGCGTTTTTAGTTGCACCTTTAAATATAAGAAAAAGTTATGGTGAAGAGTCGAAGAGATAATTTGCCTTGCGAAGGGCGTCACAGAAATAATATTCTGTGGCGCTTTTTTATCATAATGAAATTTCTGTCTGATGTTGATGCTGTAGCCAGCTGATTACATGGCGCACAATCGGCTTGATATAGCGATCCTGCGGGGTGAGCAGAAAACATTTGCCGTTGGCTGCCAGTTTTCCGCCGTGAGCGGCCACCAGTTCGCCGCGATTGAGGTGATCCTGTACCAGACCTTCCCAGCCGAGCAGTATCCCGTCACCACGTAATGCGGACTGCACCAGAAACGGGTAGTTATTTGCCCGCCAGGTCTGACGCGGCACAAAACTCAGCACGTTCTGCGAGGCAAACCAGTCGCTCCAGCCGGTCCATTCCCGCTGCGGGTCATCCTGAATCAGCAACATCTGGTGCAGCAACGATTCGGCGGAGGCCTCCGGCTCAAGGCGTGTCAGAAACGCCGGGGAGCACATCGGATAACAGATTTCGTCAAACAACGGGCTGGCGTGAAAGCCCGGTGGCGGCTCGCGCAGATAGAAGATCGCCAGATCGAACTCCGACGAGCGCATATCCGCGAAGCTGTCGGAGATTTTCATCCTGATTTGCAGATTGGGTAATTCGCGATGCAGCTCCGAGAGACGCGGTGCCAGCCATAACGAACCCATGGCACTGGTGCAGGCGATAGTCACCTGCGGCAGACCGTTCCAGCCCATCACTTCCGCCGTGGCGTGTGATAACGCGGAAAGCTGCTGGCGTACCTGCACCGCGTAAGCCTCACCGCGTGGGGTAAGCAACACCCGGCGCTGGGTGCGGGTAAAAAGTTTGCAGCCCAGCATTTCCTCCAGCTGCAAAATCTGGCGGCTGGTGGCGCTTTGCGTCAGGTTGAGTTCTTCCGCCGCGCGCGAAATGTTGCCATAGCGCGCGACACACTCGAAGGCGATCAGCGTGTTCAGCGGCGGTAAGGGTTCGATCTGCATCAATCAAGCCTCGGTGCTTGAGGGTCAGGCTTTTTCGACGTTATTCAGCGCCAGTGAAACTGCCAGGGTTTGTGCCAGGCACAGGGAGGCCACCTGCGAGCGGAAGCCATCCACCTGCGCTTCACGCACCACAAAGCAGACATCGCTGAAGGCGGCCAGCGGGCTGACCTGGCTGTCGGTGATGGCGATCTGATGCGCACCCCGTTTGGCACCCAGCTCCACCAGTTCCACCGCTTCACGCGCATAAGGTGAGTAGCTGATGGCAATCACCACATCTTTGGGATTCACCATGCTCAGCTGCTCGGTGAACATTCCGCCGAGGCCGTCAATCAGGAACGCGCGACGTTCCAGATGGCGCAGTGCGTACACCAGATACGACGCCACGCTGAAGGAGCGGCGCAGACCAATGATGTAGATATTTTCTGCTTCATTCAGCAGCTTCACCGCTTTGTTGAGCTGCTCGGGGTTAACCTGCATCGCCAGCTGTTGCAGCGCCTGGCTATTGACCATGGTGAAGACATTCAGGATTTCGACCGGGCTTTCCGGTGAACTGGCGCTGTCGTCGGTCGCGGTCTGGCGGAACAGACGCGCGCGTTCGGTGTAGTTCACCGTTTCTTCCATCAGGTGCTGACGGAAAACCTGTTTCATTTCGTTGAAACCGCTAAAGCCAAAGGCATTGGCAAAACGGATCAGCGTGGAAGGAGGGACATCGGCCTGCTGGGCAATCGACGCGACGGTATCAAAGGCAATGCTGTTGCTGTTATCAAGAATATAACGCGCCACCTGCTTCAGGCGTTTGCTCAGCGTTTCATAACGACGACGGATGTCGTCCTGTAACAAGGTCAATTGGGTGGGGTTATTGGTCATTACTTCGGCCTGCTAATAAGAATTATGGCTGGATAATGAGCGCTATAGTACCAGATGGATGGAAAATTTCATTTGTTTGACAGCATCGTGAAGGTTATTTCATCGGTTTATGAAACGCCTCACAAAAAGCAGGGGGTTGATATTGGCATCTTTTGTAGCGGCGCAATTTATTGCGCAATTCCCAGGGCGCGGTTGGAAAAACCCCGCGCGATAAATCGCGCAGCTACGGCAGGTGCGGGGATGGGTGACGTAGCCCAATGCCGCACCGGGTTGTAGCGGCGCAATTTATTGCGCAAGTTCGTGCATTATGCCGGTATTCAGCCGCGCGCCTGACGCCAGTACTCAATCAGGCGCAGATAATTACCTTTCACCGTCTCGATCAGCGCCTGATCATCCAGCTCGCCTTGTAACCACTGGCGTGACGGCTGGCCGAAGATGGTGCGACCCACGGCAAACCCTTTGACCCACGGGGCCTTGGCGGCGGCGGCGAAACCGGCTTTCAGTTTCTCTTCCGGCGCGTCGAGGCCGAGCAGCAGAATGCCGCGGCAGTGGGGGTCCTGTTGTTCGATCAGGCTGCTTACTGCCTGCCAGGTCTCGGCGGATAATGGCGGCAGCTTCCACCAGTCCGGCTGGATACCGAGGCTGTAGAAATGGCTCAGCATATCAACGTAGTAAGACTCTTTCTTATCCGGATTGCTCTCCGGCAGAATCACTTCCAGCAGCAGCTCATGCCCGCTTTTATTACAGCCATTCCACACATCCAGAATCAGATCATCCTGTTCTTTACGCATTTCAGCGCTGTCGTGCGGATGATAAAACACCAGGCATTTCACCACGTGTTCCTGCGGCCAGCTGACCAGTTGGGAACCGATATTGCCGTGTTCGAGGCGTAACGGACGTGAGCTGGGTAGCTCAATCGGGCGACCAATCCACCAGCCTCTGCCGGTGATGGCATTCAGCGCCTTCTGACCATAGGTGGTGTCTGCCAGGATGCCGCTTTTGCTATCCAGACCCGCCTGTTGCGCCGCCTCTTCAGCTGCCTGCAACAGCAGCAGTTTCAGCTGCGGGATGCGGCTTTCATCGACACCCGCTTCACGCGCCATGTCGGCGAGCTGTTTGCGATGGTCGAAAGCGAACACGTTCAGCTCCGGCCACTGCTGGGTACGCGTGGTGACGCGATGCAGATGGTTAAGACGAGAATCCAGGTCCGGACGCTTCACCGCTTTATCACGGCTGAGGAAGTCATCCAGCTCCTCTTTGGTCGGCATCGCCGGGGCGCAGCCGTGGCGTGATACCACCAGCGCGCCGCAGGCGTTGGCATAGCGACAGGCCTGCTCCCAGCTTTCATCGTTCAGCCAGCCACGCAGCAGACCAGACATAAAGGCATCGCCAGCACCGAGCACGTTAAGCACTTCAACGCGCACGCCGCTGTGCAGTTTGGTTTGTTCCCAGCTATCCGGGATATCCCCTTCAAACACCACGCAACCCAGCGGGCCACGTTTACACACCAGCGTTGCCTGGCTGGCCTGACGCACATTTTTCAGCGCGGTCAGGGTATCGGTGCTGCCACCGGCAATATGAAACTCTTCTTCTGTTCCGACAATCAGATCGAAATAGTGCACCACTTCCTGCAACTGTTTCGTCACCTGGCTCGACTCAATGAAACGCGTTTCACCATCGCCCAGTGAGGTCAGACCCCACAGTACCGGGCGGTAATCGATATCCAGTGCGGTGCGCAGGCCGTTGCGTTTGGCGATATCCAGCGCTTTCAGTACCGCAGCACGGGTGTGCGGGTGTGACAGGTGCGTACCGGTTACCGCCACCGCGCGGGAGGAGGTAATGAAATCTTCATGGATATCTTCCGGCACCAGACCCATATCTGCGCAGTTGTCACGGTAAAAAATCAGCGGGAAGGTTTCTTCATCTTTAATCCCGAGGATCACCAGCGCGGTAAGGCGATCTTTGTCCGTAATCAGTCCATCGGTATTGCAGCCCACGTGCTGCAAGGTCTCACGCAGAAAGCGGCCATTATGCTCGTCCCCAACGCGTGCCAGCATGGCGGATTTCAGGCCCTGGATGGCCGTGCCATACGCCACGTTGCCGGAAGATCCACCCAGATATTTGGCGAAGGTGCTCATATCTTCCAGTCGTGATCCAATTTGCTGACCGTAGAGGTCGACGGCGATGCGTCCGATACAAATCACATCAAGCCGCTTCTGTTGTGTACTCATACCTATGGTTTCCTTCTGTGATAAGCAGACACTGCGGGCAGCGTGGCCCGATATCGAGCGCTGTGCTTCCGGGTTCTCAAGGTGCCTGATTGGCTATGGTCGCAGTATGGGGAATAAAAATTCCAAATACAATATGAAATGAAATATCTGTCACGATTTTGTGAACCAGGTAAAACTCTTGCCAGCGTGCTAAACAGCGGATAGATGAGCGACGAGTTTCACGGATGCTCTGGCTTGTGAGCCAGCTCGCAGGAAATCGCGGAGAAATAAAGGAAGCTACTGAAGTGAAATGAAATTTCGTTATACCCCTCGGATACTTCAAAGCTGTTCCACTTTGCCCGGTGTGTGGCCTGTCCCTGCCTCCATTTCATCGCTGAATTTGATCTCCATCGCAAAATGAAATGTTTCTTCTGTAATCGTATTTTATGGAAAAAATATTTGTTTATAATCGCCTCACGTTTCACTTATCCGCGGTCGCCATTTCCGGTGTGTTGACGTCAACCGCGTTGTACCTGGTTCGCAGGTACCAGCATGTAAAGGAAGATCATATGGGCACAATCAGATTAACCACGGCACAGGCGCTGGTGAAATTTCTCAATAACCAGTATCTGAACGTTGATGGCGTTGAAACCAGGTTCGTGAAAGGCATTTTCGCTATTTTTGGTCACGGCAATGTACTGGGGCTGGGACAGGCCCTGGAACAGGACAGCGGCGATCTGGTGGTACATCAGGGCCGTAATGAGCAGGGCATGGCGCATGCCGCCATCGGTTTTGCTAAGCAGTCGCTGCGCCGGCAGATTATCGCCTGTACCTCGTCGGTCGGACCGGGCGCAGCCAATATGATTACCGCTGCGGCCACCGCGACGGCGAACCGTATCCCTTTACTGTTGCTGCCAGGCGATGTGTTCGCGACACGCCAGCCGGACCCGGTGCTGCAACAGATCGAGCAGAGTCACGATCTCAGCATCAGCACCAACGATGCCTTCCGCGCCGTCAGCAAATACTGGGATCGCGTCAGCCGTCCGGAACAACTGATGACCGCTTGTATCAATGCCATGCGTGTGCTGACGGACCCGGCAGAAACCGGTGCCGTCACTATCGCGCTGCCGCAGGATGTGCAGGGCGAAGCCTGGGACTTCCCGGAATATTTCTTCCAGAAGCGCGTACATCGTCTTGATCGCCGCCTGCCAACTACCGCGCAGCTTGAAGAGGCACTGGCGCTGATTGCGCGTAAGCATAAGCCGCTGATCGTCTGTGGTGGTGGCGTGAAGTATTCCGGGGCTGGTGAGGCGCTGCGCCAGTTTGCCGAGCGCTTCAATATTCCGTTTGCAGAAACCCAGGCCGGTAAAGGCACCATTATCTCTGATCACCCGCTGAACGTCGGTGGCGTGGGGGAAACCGGGTGTCTGGCGGCGAACCTGCTGGCGAAAGAGGCCGACCTGGTGATTGGGATCGGCACCCGTTACACCGACTTTACCACTGCCTCGAAATGGATTTTCCAGAACCGGGACGTCAGCTACCTCAATATCAACGTCAGCAATTTCGACAGCTACAAGCTGGATGCGGTGCAGCTGCTGGCCGATGCCCGCGAAGGTCTGACCGCGCTGGAAAATGGCTTACAGGGTTTTGAAAACCACTGGGGCGGCCAAATCGATCAGGCGCAGAGCAAGTTGCTGAAAGAAACTCAGCGCGTGTATGCCGCGGTCTACAACACCGACGATTTCATCCCGGAAATCGCCGACCATATCGACCGTGAAGCGCTGTTTGCTGAATTCCAGCGCCTGACGCAGTCGGTACTGACGCAAAGCAGCGTGCTGGGCACCTTAAACGAGCAACTCCCAAAGGATGCGGTGATTGTGGCTGCCGCGGGCAGTCTGCCGGGCGACCTGCAACGCGTGTGGCGCACCAAAGATTACAACTCGTACCACGTTGAATACGGCTACTCCTGCATGGGGTACGAGGTGAATGCGGCACTGGGCGTGAAGCTGGCGCAGCCGCAACGCGAAGTCTACGCCATGGTGGGTGATGGCTCCTTTATGATGCTGCATTCCGAGCTGGTCACCTCGATTCAGGAAGGGGCGAAAATCAACGTTATCCTGCTGGATAACATGACCAACGGCTGCATCAACAACCTGCAAATGGAACACGGTATGGATAGCTTCACCACCGAGTTTCGCTTCCGCAACCCGGAAGGCGGCAAGCTGGATGGTGGCTTTGTGCCGGTGGATTTTGCCGCGATTGCGGGTGGCTACGGTTGTAAAACTTATCGCGTCACTACGCTGGAGCAGCTGAAAGAGGCGCTGATTGACGCGCAGCAGCAGACGGTGTCGACCCTTATCGACATTAAAGTGCTGCCAAAAACCATGGTGCACAAATATTTCAGCTGGTGGCATGTAGGAGTGGCGCAAGCCTCAACGTCTGAACGTACGCAAAAAGTGGCTGACAACCTTAACGCGCACATCGAACAGGCGCGTAAGTACTAATCTTCAGGCCGGTATTCTCCGGCCTTGTTTTACCCTTATCCGACTCTACAGGTGTAATTATGACGCTCAAACTCGGTGTTATCGGTACCGGTGCAATTGGTCAGGAACATATCCGCCGCTGCAACAACGTGTTGCAGGGCGCGAAGGTGGTGGCGGTTTCAGATATCAATGTTGAAGGTGCGCGTGCCGCGCTGCAACGTCTGAATATTGAGGCTGAGGTGTATCAGGATGGTCATCAGGTCATCAACTCGCCGAATGTTGACGCGGTGCTCGTGACCTCGTGGGATCCGACACATGAAGAGTTCACCCTGGCAGCTATCGCGGCGGGTAAGCCGGTATTCTGCGAAAAGCCGCTGGCGCTGAGCGCTGAAGGGTGTCGTCGTATTGTTGATGCGGAAGTGAAACACGGCAAGCGTCTGGTCCAGGTTGGTTTTATGCGCCCTTACGACGCTGGCTATCGCGCGCTGAAAAAGGTGATCACTGACGGAGAAATCGGTGAGCCGCTGATGCTGCACTGCGCGCATCGCAACCAGAGCGTGGGCGAAAACTACACCACTGACATGGCAATCACCAATACCCTGATTCACGAGCTGGATGTGCTGCGCTGGCTGACCGAAGACGATTACAAAAGCGTGCAGGTGGTATTCCCGCGCGTGACCTCGAAATCGCACGCGAAACTGAAAGACCCGCAAATCGTGCTGTTTGAAACGCAGAAAGGGATCCGCATCGACGTGGAAATCTTTGTTAACTGCGCCTACGGCTACGACATTCAATGCGAAGTGGTGGGCGAAGAGGGCATCGCGAAGCTGCCGGAGCCGTCTGCGATTCAGATGCGTAAAAATGCCCGCCTTGGCAACGCCATTCTGACTGACTGGAAAGATCGCTTTATTGATGCCTACGACGTGGAACTGCAGGCGTTTATCAACGACGTCAAAGCCGGCCAGCTAACCGGACCTTCCGCATGGGACGGCTTTGCTGCCTCCGTGGCGGCGGATGCCTGCCTGAAGGCGCAGAACAGCGGTGCTATCGAGCCGGTTGAAATGCCACCGCGCCCGACTTTCTATAACAAATAATCAGGGCTTCCCATGAACAAAGACAATGTAAAACTGGCGATTGCGCCGATCGGCTGGACCAACGATGACATGCCGGAACTCGGTAGCGAGAACACCTTCCAGCAGACTGTCAGTGAAATGGCGCTGGCGGGCTTTACCGGTAGTGAAGTGGGCAGTAAATATCCGCGCGACCCGGCGGTACTCAAGCCGATGCTGGATATTCGTGGCATACAGATCTGCAACGCCTGGTTCAGCACCTTCTTTGCCAACGGCGAAAAAGCGAAAACCATCGACGAATTTACCAACCACATGAACTTCCTGCATGCGATGGGTGCGCGCGTGATTGGTTGCTCTGAGCAGAGCAAAAGTATTCAGGGCACCACGCTGCCGGTGCTGGAACAGAAACCTATTTTCAGCGATGAAGAGTGGCGTCTGACGGCGGAAGGCTACAACGAGCTGGCGGAGATTGCTGCGCAGAAAGGGATGCGCGTCTGTCTGCACCATCATATGGGCACCGCGATCCAGACGCCAGCCGAGATCGACCGCTTTATGGAATCCACCAATGAAAACGTCGGCCTGCTGTATGACACCGGCCATATTTATTATTCCGAAGGTTCGCAGCAGGCGATGCTGGATGTGCTGACCCAGTACCTGCCGCGTATTTTCCACGTGCATCTGAAAGATGTGCGCGACAGTGTCGTAGCGGAAGTCCGTGCTGATTCATTGTCCTTCCTCGACGGCGTGAAAAAAGGCACCTTCACCGTACCAGGCGATGGCGTAATTGATTTCAAACCGGTGTTCAAAATCCTCAATGATTTTGGCTACAAAGGCTGGATGGTGGTCGAAGCGGAGCAGGATCCGGCAATCGCGAACCCATTTGAATATGCGGTGAAAGCGCGGAAATATATTCGCGAAAATACCGGGTTGTAAGATCAAATACGCGCAATAAATTGCGCCGCTACAAAATTCGTATGAACCGTAGCGGCGCGATTTATCGCGCGGGTTTAAGGATATATACGGTTGTCTATTTTTCTTTATATATATTGCCATTCACATCCTGAATGTAGATGTCATCATTGAAGATAAATTGTGTACCGCCTTCACGTTTACGCATAACAGTCATCAAAATATTCTTCTCTAAACAATTTTGGGGTGGCTTCATATCTTCAAAGCAAAGTCTATCTTGCTTATTCTCTTCTACATAACCACCACCGAAGCCATAAATCACATAATTCATTGTTTCTTGTTTGTTTCCTGGGGTAATGTGATGTCTTTTCACAATGCTATCCTTATTTTTAGTCCACCATTCAATTTTTGAATTTCTGAAGTAAGGTAAGTGATTGACAATAATGACAGCAGTGAAATCATCCTGGTGGACATCAATTACATGAACATCTTCCTGTTTGAAGAAAACATACGAGAGTATAACGATGATGGCCAAAACAGGAATGACAAATTTCATACCAGGCTTCCCTTCATATCGATTGTGGCTTCCATGTTAGTCAGGAACGGTCGAAAACCAAATTTTTGATAGCGTTGCAGGATAAACCATATTCTAAATAGCTGAAATTGTCTAAATTTTTGTTTTCTTATATCGTTCACATCAATGCCAAAATGATCTTGCCCTGTGTATCTCACACGAGCATGCCAGCTTCTCCCTTTGATCACCAGTTCCATAATGTCAATTTTTGTCGCGTGAACATCATGGACCGTTATTCCCAACCCATTGAAGTTATCCATTATCAATGAATCGAATTTTGGTAATATTTTAGTGTTTATTAATGATTTGAATTCGCCTAATCGATGTTGAGGAAATCCTCCGTTTTTATAATCAATGTTTTCATCAATCACCTGGATAATGGCTTTCCTTGTACTGTTTGCTGAAGTGTCATTGAGTATGCGCTCTTGATATGCTATATCAAGCAGCATATGCCTGAATGGTGCGCCACTGGATTGCATAAAATGGTCCAGCATCTTATTAATCAACGTTCGTTGCGGGCCTACGAACGCAAACGGCAACGAGGTTACCTGCATCTCTTCAAATAATAGTCTGGCACATTCCTGTGGGCTAAGTTTCGGGCCGGGACGGTGGTTGTAAACTCCGGCAAAGCGCGATTGTGGATTATTAAAGGTGCTAAGTCGCGTCATGCTATAAGGATCAACCCTGTTTGAGATTTGAATGAGATGGAATTCGTTCTTTAAACGTTGTTCAGTCATATCACCATAGCGCATATCATCTGCGCCATAGTCATTAAAGATATTACGGGTAGCGTAAATATTCAGTGGAAAAGTTGCCATAGCCATTCGCGTTACTCCTTGTAACTGGCGATCCATAGTTGCAACGAAAGGGGATGTGTTCTGCGTAATCAATTTAAACCGCAATTGCGGGATAAAATTGATTTAGTGAAGTGATTTTACTGAGAAACTATTTCTTGAAAAGGTAATTATGCAAAAAATAAAGCCCTGCTCACAGAGCAGGGCTGAGGCTAACAACAAAGAGTTACTGTACGCGCGATGAATCGCACCGCACCAGACCGTAGCGGCGCGATTTATCGCGCGGGTTTACGTTTTACTGAGCAATATGCACGCGTTTTTTAATATCTTTGAGAAATAGCGTGATAGTAAAGGTCATGATGACCAGCAGTGACCAGGCTCCCCACTTACCGACATGCACCGTCGCCCATGCACCAATCTGATTTGGGTATTGCCAGACACCGAAAAAAGTCCCCAGGTTTTCTGCCAGCCAGATAAAAAATCCTATCAGCACAAAGGCCAGCAACAGCGGCATACGATAAGGTCGGTCGTAAGGGGTAAAAATGACCTCCGAACGCGCGTATAGCCCTAGTGCGACCGAAGCAATATACCAGCGAAAGTCGCCAATATAGTGGTGGGTGAAAAAGTTAATGTATAGCGCCAAAGAGAGCATTACAGCCCATATTATGGGTGGATGGTGACGGATTTTTAGATCCATAAGCCGCCAGCACTGAATAATATAGCTTCCTATCGCGGCATACATAAAACCGCTGAATAATGGAACACCGCCGATTTTACTCCAGCCTGCTTCAGGATAGTGCCAGGAACCAATGGCAGATGAAGTTTTGAAGAGTTCTAAGGCAAATCCAAGGATATGAAACAGCGTAATGGCTTTGAGTTCATCCCAGCTTTCCAGCCTGGTGGTGATCATAATGAACTGGATAGCCAGCGCGATAATCAATAATACATCGTAACGGGGTAGGCCAAATAGAACGCCCCGAGGCACGCAAAAGACGGCAAGGAAAAACAATCCTGCAAATAAGCAAGCGCGTAATTCTTTAATACCGAACCAGATAAACTCTACGCCAATGCGCCTTAGCCCTTTTAGCTTCATCTCTGGCGGGTGAGTCAAAAATTGATCGATTCGATTGTACATATCTGCCTCCCTGTAGATTGAATATTCCTTTATATCGTGGCGTCATTGCGCAATAAATTGCGCAGCTACGGATTAATCACACCAAATGTGTAGCGGCGCGATTTATCGCGCATCAGGCGGGGATCATGACAAAAAAGGCTGTTATCCCTGTGCAGGATAACAGCCTTTTGTCTGGCCGAAAGCTAACTTATGACGCCAGCGACAACGTGGGCTTTTGACGGTGGGTCGCCAGCCATTCACGAATGCGCGTCTGTTCGGCATCGTTCAGCCACATGCCCTGTTTGGTGCGACGCCAGATAGCATCGTCCAGTTCATACACCCATTCGTGTTTCACCAGGTAACGCAGCTCGGCTTCATAAAACTCATGGCCGAAGTTTTCACCGAGATCGGCGAGGCTCTGTGCGCCTTCCAGCAGCACTTCAGTGTTGCTGCCATAGGTGCGGGCGAAATGACGTGCCATGCCTTCGCTGATAAACGGATAACGACGACGCAGGTTGGCAGCATAATCTTCACGTGAACCGGCGATATTGCCACCCGGCAGCACGGCGTTTTTGGTCCAGGCCGGACCGGCGTTCGGGTAATATTTCGCCAGTTTTTCCAGCGCGTGTTCCGCCAGCTTACGGTAAGTGGTCAGCTTGCCGCCAAATACCGACAGCAGCGGTGCCTGGCCATTATCGTCATGCACATCCAGCGTGTAATCACGGGTGATCGCCTGCGGTGAGTCGGACTCGTCATCACACAGCGGGCGCACGCCGGAATAGGTCCAGACGATATCTTCGCTGGTCAGCTGTTTTTTGAAATGTGCGTTGTACACCTTCAGCAGATAGCTGATCTCGTTATCATCGATTTTCACCTCTTTCGGATCGCCTTTATATTCGACGTCAGTGGTGCCGATGATGGAAAACTCGTCCATCCACGGAATAACAAATACGATGCGGTGATCTTCGTTCTGCAGAATATAAGCCTGTTTTTCACGATGTACGCGCGGCACCACAATATGGCTGCCTTTAATCAGACGGATGCCATACGGTGATTTCAGCTTCAGGCCGTCGTCGAAGAACTGTTTTACCCAAGGACCGGCCGCATTCACCAGACCTTTGGCACGCCAGGTGTAGGTTTTGCCGGTATCAATATCTTCGGCTTCAACCATCCACAGGCCGCCTTCACGCCAGGCGCGGGTCACGCGGGTACGAGTGCGGACTTCACCGCCCTGTTTCACTACTTCCTGGGCGTTGAGTACCACCATGCGCGCATCGTCCACCCAGCAGTCGGAATATTCGAATCCGCGCGTGATTTCAGACTTAAGTGCCGAATCCGCGCCAAAACGCAGGCTTTTACTGCCTGGCAGACTGGTGCGTTTGCCAAGATGGTCATACATAAACAGACCCATGCGGATCATCCACGCCGGGCGCAAATGCGGGCGGTGTGGCAGGCGGAAGCGCATCGGGAAGGCAATATGCGGTGCCATTTTCAGCAGCACTTCGCGTTCCGCCAGGGCTTCGCCCACCAGGCGAAATTCGTAGTGTTCCAGGTAGCGCAGGCCACCATGGATAAGTTTGGAACTGGCAGAGGAGGTTGCACAGGCCAAATCCCGCGCCTCCAGCATCAGCACTGACAGTCCGCGTCCTGCAGCGTCCACTGCAATGCCGGCACCGTTGATGCCGCCGCCGATAACGATCAGGTCTTTGGTTTCCACGTCATCTCCTCCGATGTTCGGAATAGTTCTTAAATGTTCGTTTTCGAGCATAATAATAATCGGAAACCAACATCGATGCCAGCGGTTAACCTAATAAAAACATCTTTGCGTGATACAGCTAACATTCCGGCAGGAAAAAAAACACAAAGCCACACTCTTTATCAGGTTATGGCGCTGACAACTCAGGGTAAACTAGGCGTCAATTGTGACGATGTGATGAGAGGCACCATGGAAAATTTCGAATGTATTAACGTCCTGCAAGCTCAGGAGCATCTGGCACAAGGTGCCCAGCTGGTGGACATCCGCGACCTGCAAAGCTTCTCTTTAGGGCATGCTGCGGGTGCGCAGCATCTGTCGAATGACAACCTTGCTGACTTCATCAGTCAGGCGAGTCTCGACCTGCCCGTTTTGGTGATGTGCTACCACGGTAATAGCAGTAAAGGTGCCGCGCAGTTCCTGTTAGGGCAGGGATTTAGTGCGGCGTACAGCATTGATGGGGGATTTGACGCCTGGCGTGCGGCGTTTCCGGCTCAGGTAGCCACTGGCTCAATCTGAGCGTAAATAAAAAGGAAGGAGAGCACCGCATGATGCGCATTACCCAGTTCAATAATCCGCGCATGGCCCAGGCGTTTGTTGATTATATGGCGTCGCGCGGCGTCAGGCTGACGATTGAGCGTGAAAGCCATTTCGTCATTATGCTGGAAGATGAAAGCAAACTGGATATGGTCGAAAACGAGCTCGCGCAGTTCGTTCGTGATCCCAACCACCCCCGTTATCAGGCCGCCAGCTGGCACACCGGCAATACCGAGAGCGGCCTGCGTTATGAGCGCAGCAACATCTGGGCCAACATTCGCGAACGCGCGGGTCCGCTCACCATGACGATGATGATTGCCTGCGTGGCGGTGTTTATCCTGATGCAGATTGTCGGTGATGAAACCGTGCTCGGCTGGTTAGGCTGGCCCGACGGCCCGGAGCAATATTTCCAGGTCTGGCGCTGGTTTAGCCATGCGCTGCTGCACTTTTCGCTGCTGCATATTCTGTTCAACCTGATGTGGTGGTGGTATCTCGGCGGGGCGGTAGAAAAGCGTCTTGGCAGCGGCAAGTTATTTGTGATTATGCTCATTTCCGCACTTCTCACCGGCTGGATGCAGGCTAAATTCAGTGGCGCATTGTTTGGTGGCCTGTCGGGTGTGGTGTACGCGCTGATGGGATATTGCTGGCTGCGTGGTGAGCGCGATCCTGAAAGTGGGATTTATCTTGAGCGCGGTTTGATGGGTTTCGCTATTGTATGGTTGATTATTGGCTGGTACGGCGCATTCGGTTTGTCGATTGCCAATGCGGCACACGTGACAGGCCTGTTGGTTGGCCTGGCGATGGCGTTTGTCGATACGCGTAAGAAATCGCTGCGCCGCTAGCAGCAAAAAATAAGAAGATCGCGGCATACAGCCGTGAACAGGAGAGAGATGTGAAGCAGACGCAACGTCATGATGCCATTATCGAACTGGTCCGGCGTCAGGGATATGTCAGCACGGAAGAGCTGGTGGATCATTTTGAGGTCAGCCCGCAAACCATCCGGCGCGATCTGAACGATCTGGCCGATCAAAACAAAATTCAGCGTCATCACGGCGGCGCAGCGTTGCCATCCAGCTCAGAAAACACCGCCTGGCAGGACCGCAAAATGATGTGGTCGGCGGAAAAGGCGCGCATTGCGGCCCGCGTCGCCAGCCAGATCCCCGATGGCGCGACCTTATTTATCGATATCGGGACTACGCCGGAAGCGGTAGCCCACGCCTTGCTGAACCATAGCAATCTGCGCGTGGTCACTAATAACCTCAACGTGGCGATGTTGCTGATGGCGAAGCCTGATTTTCGCGTCATCATCGCCGGTGGTGAAGTCCGCACCCGCGATGGCGGCATCATGGGGGAGGCCACCCTCGACTTTATCTCCCAGTTCCGTCTTGATTACGGCATCCTCGGTATCAGCGGCATTGATATGGATGGATCCCTGCTGGAGTTCGATTACCACGAAGTCCGCACCAAACGCGCCATCATCGAAAACTCACGCTGCGTGATGCTGGTGGTGGACCACTCGAAATTTGGCCGTAACGCCATGGTCAATCTGGGCAACATGAGTCTGATCGATTATTTGTATACCGACCTCATGCCGCCATCCAGCGTGATGAAAGTGATTGAGCAGCACGAAGTTCAGCTCGAACTCTGCTAAATCCTCCAGCCAGGCGGGCTTTTTTTCTCTCCCGCCTTGTTTTCCTGTCGCTTTTTTCTCCTGCCCCGTCTTTACTTATCCATTCAGGCCCTCCATGGCCCTGCGCTCCCCAATTTCGCTTAACCGTTACCGGATTCGGAAGGGATTGATATGTCGCAACAAAAATTCAATAAGGCGCGCTTTGACGCCGCACTCACTCGCCAGTGGCAATACCTTGGTCTTTCTTCAGCCCAACAAATGACGCCCCATCAATGGTGGCAGGCGCTAAGCGCCGCGCTGGCGGAGCTGCTGGCAACCCAGCCACCGCTGACGCCGCGCAAAGGCCAGCGTCACGTCAATTATTTATCGATGGAGTTTCTGATTGGTCGTCTGACGGGCAATAACCTGATGAATCTCGGCTGGTACGACGACGTTCAGGCCGCGCTGGCATCACATCAGGTTTCCCTGAGCGAGTTACTGGAAGAAGAGATCGATCCAGCGCTGGGTAATGGCGGGCTGGGGCGCTTAGCCGCCTGTTATATGGATTCCATGGCCACGGTTGGCCAGGCGGCGATGGGGCATGGCCTGAATTATCAATACGGTTTGTTCCGCCAGTCATTTGATGACGGCCAGCAAAAAGAAGCGCCGGATGACTGGCATCGTGATAGCTACCCGTGGTTCCGGCATAACGCGGCGCACGATGTGCAGGTGGGGATTGGCGGTAAAGTCGAAAAAACCGACGGCGGTGGTGTTTACTGGCAGCCCGATTTCTGGCTGAAGGGTGAAGCCTGGGATTTACCGGTGGTGGGTTATCGTAATGGTGTCACCCTGCCGCTGCGTTTGTGGAAAGCCACCAGCGAACACCCGTTTGATCTCGGTCTGTTTAACGATGGCAAATTTCTTCAGTCCGAGCTGCCGGGTATCGAGGCGGCAAAACTCACCAAGGTGCTCTATCCCAATGATAATCATCAGGAAGGTAAGCGCCTGCGTCTGATGCAGCAATATTTCCAGTGCGCCTGTGCGGTGGGCGATATTTTGCGGCGTCATCATCTGGCCGGACGTTCCGTGCATGAGTTGCCGGATTACGAAGTGATTCAGCTGAATGACACCCATCCGACTATCGCCATTCCTGAGATGCTGCGTCTGTTGCTGGACGAGCATCAGCTGAGCTGGGATGAGGCCTGGCATATCACCAGCCGCGTTTTTGCCTACACCAACCATACGCTGATGCCGGAGGCGCTGGAGCGCTGGGACGAGCGGCTGGTGCGCAGCTTGCTGCCGCGGCATATGATCATCATCCGCGAAATTAATCGTCGTCTTAAGAAGCTGGTGCAGCGGCAATGGCCGGATGATGAAGCGGTATGGAACAAGCTGGCGGTGGTGGCCGATGGTCAGGTCCGGATGGCGAACCTGTGCGTGGTGAGTGGCTTTGCCGTCAATGGTGTGGCGGCGCTGCATTCCGAGCTGGTGGTGAATGATCTGTTCCCGGAATATCACCAGCTGTGGCCGAAGAAGTTCCATAACGTCACCAACGGCATCACGCCGCGTCGCTGGCTGCAACAATGTAACCCACGCCTTTCTGCGCTGCTCGACGAGACGTTACAGGTGGAATGGGCCAACAATCTCGACGCGCTGAAGGCACTGGAACCCTTTGCGACAAAAAAAGCGTTTCGCCAGAAGTACCGCAAAATCAAGCAGGCCAACAAACAACAGCTGGCGGAATATATCCATCAGGTGACTGGTATTCAGGTCAACCCCGAGGCGTTGTTTGATGTGCAGATCAAACGTCTGCATGAATACAAGCGTCAGCACCTCAGCCTGCTGCACATTCTCCATTGCTATCGCCAGTTGCGTGACGATCCGCACAACCCGGACTTCGTGCCGCGCGTGTTTCTGTTTGGGGCCAAAGCGGCACCGGGTTATTACCTGGCGAAAAACATTATCTATGCCATCAATAAGGTGGCGGCAGTGGTCAACAATGACCCGAAAGTGGGGGATAAGCTGAAGGTGGTGTTTATCCCGGACTACCGTATTACCGCCGCTGAGCTGATGATCCCGGCGGCCGATCTCTCCGAGCAAATCTCCACCGCCGGATATGAAGCCTCCGGTACCGGTAATATGAAGCTGGCCCTGAATGGGGCGCTCACCATCGGCACGCTGGACGGGGCTAACGTGGAGATTGCGGCAGAAGTCGGCCAGGAAAATATCTTTATCTTCGGCCATACCGTGGATGAAGTGAAGGCACTGAAAGCGGAAGGGTATCACCCGAAAAAGCTGCGCAAGGCCAATAAACATCTTGATGGTCTGCTGAAAGAGCTGGAGAAAGGCAAATTCAGCGATGGTGATAAACATGCTTTTGATCTGCTGCTCGACAGCCTGACGAAAAATGGCGATCCCTGGCTGGTGCTGGCTGATTTTGATGCCTATATCGCGGCACAGCAGCAGGTGGAGGCACTGTGGAAAGATCAGGAGGCCTGGACCAAAGCGGCCATCCTCAAT
Organism: Pantoea cypripedii; assembly: GCF_011395035.1. NCBI lineage: Bacteria > Pseudomonadati > Pseudomonadota > Gammaproteobacteria > Enterobacterales > Erwiniaceae > Pantoea > Pantoea cypripedii. The sequence continues at coordinate 3,985,024 of NZ_CP024768.1, read as the reverse complement.
ACCGCGCGCACCGGGATGTTCAGCTCCGACCGTTCGATTCGTGATTATCAGAAACGCATCTGGCAGGCGAAACGTTGATTGTCGCGGCGCGATTTATCGCGCGGGTTAAGGAAAAATCATGACGCTAAGCAAGCTGGACCAGGCGGCACAAGATGCCGGTATCGCGCTACGTTTTATCAACGCCAAAGGTGAACCCGCAACCATCAGCGACGACACCAAACGCGCGTTGCTTGACGTGATGGACACGCCTGCGGGCAAAACCCCGCCGCTGCCCCCGGTGCAGGTGTTTACCGGGCGGGCTAAACGCCAGCTGGTGCCACAGGGGAGCGGTGAATTCAGCTGGCAGCTGATATCCGAACAGGGAAAACAGTGGCAGGGCAGCGTGCAGGGGGGGGAGCCGCTGCTGCTGCCGTCGCGTTTGCCGCAGGGCTACCACCAGCTGACGCTGCGCAAAGGCCGCCAGCAGTGGCTGACACGTATCATCCTTGCTCCACGCCGTTGTTATCTGCCTGCTCCACTGGAGCAGGGAGAAAAACGCTGGGGGGCGCTGGTGCAGCTGTATACGCTGCGCTCCGATCATAACTGGGGGATCGGTGATTTTGGCGATCTGGAGCGGATGCTGGAACAGGTGGCTGCGCAGGGCGGTGATTTCGTCGGTCTCAATCCTTTGCATGCGCTTTATCCGGCACAGCCGGAGATGGCCAGCCCCTACAGCCCCACCTCGCGCTACTGGCTGAATGTGCTGTATATCGATGTCAACCAACTGGAGGATTTCCAGCACAGCAGCGCAGCACAGCGCTGGTGGAAAAGCGCCAAAACCCGTCGCACGCTTGAGCTTGCCCGCGCCAGTGACTGGGTGGATTACCGCGCGGTGGCGGAGCTTAAAATCCATGCGTTGCGCCTCGCCTGGCAGACGTTCCGGCAGCATGATAAGCCCGAATTTCAGCAGTTTGTTGCACAAGGTGGTGAGCATCTGCGTTATCAGGCGGCGTTTGATGGCATCCAGGCTGAGCGCGGCGCAGAGGATCAACAGACGTGGGGCTGGACTGGCTGGCCGGAAGGCTGGCGCAATGCCCATCTGCCTGAAGTGCAGCAGTGGTGCGCGCAGCATGAGGATGAGATCCAGTTCTGGAGCTGGTTACAGTGGCTGGCGCAGCAGCAGTTTGCCCGCTGCTGGCAGCGGAGTCAGCAACTGGGCATGGCGGTGGGGTTGTATCGCGATCTGGCGGTGGGCGTGGCGCAGGGCAGTGCGGAGACCTGGCAGGATCCGCAACTCTACAAACTGCGCGCGTCGGTCGGTGCACCACCGGACCGTCTTGGTCCGCTTGGGCAAAACTGGTCGTTGCCGCCGCTCGATCCTCATGTAATGCGCGCGCGCGGCTATCAGCCGTTTATCGATCTGCTGCGTGCGAATATGCGCGATTGTGGCGCGTTACGTATCGATCATGTGATGGGGCTGCTGCGTTTATGGTGGATCCCCTATGGCGAGACGGCAGATAAAGGCGCGTATGTCGCGTATCCGGTTCAGGATCTGCTGGCGATCCTCGCGCTGGAAAGTCAGCGCCATCGCTGCATGGTGATCGGCGAAGATCTCGGGACGGTGCCGAAAGAGATTGTCAGCCTGCTGCGCAACAGCGGCATTTTTTCCTGGAAGGTGCTGTGGTTTGAGCAACATCGCGATGAGAGCTACCGTTTGCCGGCAGAGTATCCGCGCCAGTCTATCGCCAGCGCCAGCACCCATGACCTGCCAACCCTGACCGGCTTCTGGCAGGCGGGTGATTTGTTGCTGGGAAACAAACTCGGGCTGTATCCCGGAGAAATCGTGCTGCAATCCCTGCAACAACAGCGGGCAAAGCAGAAGCAGGCGCTGCTGGATGCGTTACATCAGGCCGGTACGTTGCCTGCCCGTAGCGCTAAGCAGGCGACTAAACTTGCGATGTCGCCCACGCTCAATCTGGCGATTCACCGTTTCCTCGCAGCGACGGAGAGCGCGCTGCTGGGTCTGCAACCGGAGGACTGGCTGGGCATGGACTCACCGGTGAATGTACCGGGTACGGTGGAGCAATATCCCAACTGGCGACGAAAACTTGGCGTCACGCTGGAAACGATGTTTGCGGATGGGGAAGTGCAGCGGTTGCTAAAGGCAGTGAGTGCCGGGCGTCGGGGGAAATAACACGCGCGACCGCGTCGGGTCGCTGTCGCGCGCAGAGAATCAGTAGTAGGAGTGCTCGCCACGCTGATGTTCGGTGAGGTCGCGCACGCCTTTCAGTTCCGGGAAGGCTGCCAGCAGCTCTTTCTCGATACCGTCTTTCAGGGTGACGTCAATCATCGAACAACCGTTGCAGCCGCCGCCAAATTGCAGAATGGCATAACCGTCATCAGTGATTTCCATCAGCGAAACACGGCCACCGTGACCCGCCAGCTGCGGGTTAATCTGCGCCTGCAGCAGATACTCAACGCGTTCGACCATCGGCGCATCGTCAGAAACTTTACGCATTTTGGCGTTCGGTGCTTTCAGCGTCAGCTGGGAACCGAGGTTGTCGGTGACAAAATCGATTTCCGCGTCTTCCAGGTAGGGAGCACTCAGCTCGTCAACATAGGCTGACAGCTTTTCAAACTTCAGCTCGGTATCGGTCGCCTCAACGGCATCGGGTGGACAATAAGACACGCCGCACTCGGCGGTTGGCGTACCCGGGTTGATAACGAATACGCGAATCTGGGTGCCATCTTCCTGTTTTGAGAGAAGTTTTGAGAAGTGCTCTTGCGCAGTATCAGTAATACGGATCATGGCGATTGCTCAATAGTTGACTAATTTAGTTGGTTATAATACGCCCAACGCCGACGCTCTACAAGGTACGGCACAGGCATCCAATCTGTACGCTGGCAGCGCCCGCTGCCTGCAACAAGCGGCTGATTTCTGCCACTGTGCTGCCGGTGGTCACCACATCGTCGATAAGCAGGATATGGCGTCCGCGCAGCGGGATTTCAAGGCGAAATGCCCCACGCAGGTTCTTCCTGCGTGCCGATGCGCTCAAAACATGCTGTACCGCAGCCTTGCGCACCCGCCGCACGCCTTCCGCATAATCGCAACCCAGCCAGTGCGCCAGGGGTTGCGCCAGCAGCGCCGCCTGATTGTATCCACGCTGCCAATGACGGCGCGGGTGCAGGGGGACGCTGAGAATGATATCCGGGTAAGGCAACGCATAACGCCGCCGCATGGTTAACCACTTTAGCAAAAGCAGCCGCGCCAGCATCACCCTGAGTGCGGTAGCGCGGGAAAACTTCAGCTGCTGTACCCAGTGGCTGAGCGGGGGCTGATAGTCGCTGACGCAAATCAGGTACTGCCACGGGGGAGGACGTTGCAGGCAACGGCCACAGGGCTGATGGGCACGCGCGGCCAGGCCACAGCATGGACAGAGTTCAGGCAAGGCAGGCAACTGGCGTAAACAGCTGCTGCACAGGCCATGTTGTGCCAGCCGTAGCGGCAGACGACATAGCCAACACAGGGCAGGGATTGATAGCATAGCGACCTCCTTTTCACTTTCAGGATAGTAACCGATGAGTTCGCTTTACTGGCACACCACAGGCACGGGAGATCGTGATCTTGTGCTGCTGCACGGCTGGGGATTGAATGCCGAAGTGTGGCAAAACATCATTCCGCGACTCAGCCCGCATTTCCGTTTGCATCTGGTCGATCTGCCAGGGTTTGGCCGCAGCCAGGATTTTGGCGCACTGACGCTGCCCGCCATGGCGCAACAACTGGTGGCACATCTGCCTGAGCGTAGCCTGTTGCTGGGTTGGTCGCTGGGGGGATTGGTCGCCAGCCAGCTGGCACTCACGCAGCCGGAACGCGTAACCGGGTTGATTAGCGTCGCTTCCTCGCCCTGTTTTACCGCCAGCGAAGCATGGCCGGGTATCAAACCCGAAACCCTGCAGGGTTTTCAGCAGCAGTTAAGTAACGATTTCCAGCGCACCGTAGAACGTTTTCTGGCATTGCAGACGCTGGGTACTGAAAGCGCCCGCCAGGATGCGCGTCAGTTGAAAGAAATCGTCCTGTCGCAGCCGATGCCCTCGGTGGCGGTGCTGGAAGGGGGGCTGGAAATTCTGCGCCACGCTGATTTGCGTACTGCACTGGATGCGCTCGGGCTGCCGTTTCTGCGCCTGTATGGTTATCTGGATGGGCTGGTGCCACGCCGTATCGCGGCGGAGCTGGATGCCCGCTGGCCGCACTCACCCTCAGTGGTGATGGAGAAAGCGGCTCACGCGCCATTTATTTCCCATCCCGACGCATTTTGTCAGCATATTCTTAGCTTTAGCGACCACCTGCCGCGCTAACTGGCAATTCTCCCGGAAAGGTCAATACTTTCCGGGTGAGTCGTATCGTTTACCTCTGCAACTAAACCCTGGGAACCTGGTTCCTGATGCGCTCACATCCTGGAAAAGCCAATAATAAGTGAGGGTAATTTAATGAAAATCATCAATACGGTTTTGGCGGCAGTGGTGATGGGTGCAGTCTCATTTTCAGCCCTGGCGGCCAAAGAGGTCACCAAAGAGCAAGTGAAGGAAATGAAACTGGAAAAAATTGGTACGGTACATACCACGGCGGAAACCACTTCACCGATGGATGCCAAAGCCGCGTTGTCGAAAATGGCGGATGAAAAAGGCGGGAAATATTTTCTGGTGATTGCTGGCCGTGAACATGGGAAGTTTAGCGGCATCGCGGATGTCTACAAATAGTCAGCCACGTAACCACATAAATTGCCAGGCGGCCAGTCTGATCGGCTGGCCGCCATCAATCTTCTCACCGCTGATCAAATCGTGAAAGTGTCGCGCCTGCGGCAATGTCGTTTCAACCTCGCGACTGCTGAGATTAAACACGCAAAGTAAACCTTCCTGGCTGTCAGGCTTATGACGGCGCAGCACCAGCAAGGCGTTATCGCTATCGAACAGCGTCATCGGGTTGTCCGGATGGAAGGCTGGCTGGCGTATGCGCAATTGAATCAGCGCGCTGAGGCGTTCAAACACCTGCTGGCGCAGCGCATTGCCGCCACTCAGGAACTGCTCCATCTCACGTAAGCTGTATTTCTCACGATTAATGGCGCGGTTGTGCCCGGCAGCGCGCACCCCTTCGTTGTCGTTACGCGAGCCGAGGATACTTTGAATGTAGATAGCGGGCACCCCGGGAAAGACCAGCAGGATGGCATGGGCCAGCAGAAAACGGCGCAGTCGCGTGTGGTCATCGTCATCCTGGAGATTCAGCGCATCAAGATAGGTGACGTTGATTTCATACGGGCTGGTGGTGCCGTCCGGATTGTTTTTGTAGGACACCAGCGCCCCCTCCAGCGCCAAATCGCGCACCAGCGCCACAATTTCCACTTCAGATAAAATACCGCGTGCCGGATTGAGGCCAATGCCGTCATGCGACGCCAGAAAGTTAAAAAAGGTGGTGTCAGTGCTGCTGAGATCCAGCGAGCTGGCCCACTGGCGCAGTGCGCGCCCGGAGCCGGAATGAATGGCGTGCAGCACCAGCGGCGGTAGCGAAAACTGGTACACCATCTGCGCCTCGTCGTGGCCATTGCCGAAGTAGCCGATGTTATCTTTATGCGGCACGTTGGTTTCGGTGACGATGACTGTCCCGGGCGCGACCACATTGGCAATGGCGCGGAACAATTTCACCAGTTGATGCGTTTTAGGCAGGTGAATACAGTTCGTTCCCGGCGTTTTCCACATATAACCCACCGCATCCAGCCGGACATAGTCGGCTCCTTTCTTCAGATAATCGAGCAGCACGTTAACCATGCGGATCAGCACTTCCGGATTGGCGAAGTTGAGGTCGATTTGATCGGCGCTGAAGGTGGTCCAGATAAAACGCGTTGCACCATCGGCCATTGTGAACGGCGTCAGCAGTGGTGATGTGCGTGGGCGCGTCACGGCGCTGAGATCGGTCGCGGGCGGCATACTGATAAAAAAGTCATCCCAGCCGGGGTCCTGCGCCAGAAAGTGGCGGAACCAGGCGCTGTGCGCGGACATGTGGTTACAGACGAAATCGAACATCAGCCGGGTGTGGGTATGCAGCGCGGCCACATCCTGCCAGTCGCCACAAATCGGGTTGACCTGATGATAGTCGATGACCGAAAAACCATCGTCCGATGAGTAGGGAAAAAATGGCAGCAGATGGACCAGTGAAAAGGTGCCTTGCAGATGCTGCTGATAAAAACGGGAGAAGGTGGCGAGCGTGGGCACTTCCGGTTCGCGAAACTGATCGGCATAGGTGATCAGCACCACATCTTTTTCATCCCAGTGCGGTTTACGCGGGATTTTGACGGTATCGCGTGCGGCACGAATATGGGAAAGCAGACGCTCACGGGCCGCCACGGGGAAGGTGCCTGCATAAATCTCATCAAGTAAGGCGTTGATAATATCCATCAGATCGCTGTGCCACGCGGAAGGTCATTTTTTCACACGGATTTTTTCAGCGTAGCTGGATGAGGAGATTTATCAACCTGATGTGCGCGGTGACCAGGCAGCCACCGCGCCTTTCAGGGCAGGATGTTAGCGTTTTTTACCGAAGGCAGCGGCCAGCGCATCGCCCATCGCGCTATTACCGGCAGGCAGGCTGGCAGGTTTTGCCCGGCCTTTGTTCGCCTGTGACGGACGCGCCGACTCTTTGCCCGTACTGCGGTTGCCACCGCCGCGCACGTTGTTCTCACCCGGTTGCTCATCCAGACGCATGGTGAGTGCGATGCGCTTACGTTGCAGATCGACTTCCATCACTTTGACTTTGACGATATCCCCGGCTTTCACCACCTGATGTGGATCTTCGACAAACTTATCCGACAGCGATGAAATGTGCACCAGGCCATCCTGATGCACGCCGATATCGACAAAGGCACCAAAGTTGGTGACGTTGGTGACCGCACCTTCCAGCACCATACCTGGCAGCAGATCGTTGAGCGTCTCCACGCCTTCGGCAAACTGCGCGGTTTTGAACTCAGGACGCGGGTCGCGGCCCGGTTTTTCCAGCTCTTTGATGATGTCGGTGACGGTGGGCAGGCCAAAACGCTCATCGGTGAAATCACGCGCACTGAGGTTACGCAGGCTGCCAGGATTGCCCATCAACTCATTCAGCGCCTGCTCGGTGGCGGCCAGAATGCGTTCAACCACGGGATAGGCTTCCGGGTGTACGGTGGAAGCATCCAGCGGGTTATCACCGTGGTTGATGCGCAGGAAGCCCGCACACTGTTCAAAGGCTTTGGGGCCAAGACGACTGACTTTCAGCAACTGCTGGCGGTTCTGGAAACGGCCATTTTCGTCGCGCCAGCTGACAATGTTCTGCGCCATCATGCGGGTCAGGCCCGCGACGCGCGTCAGCAGAGCAACCGAGGCGGTATTGAGATCGACACCCACGGCGTTCACGCAATCTTCCACTACCGCGTCCAGTTTCTTCGCCAGCTGGCTCTGGCTGACGTCGTGCTGGTACTGGCCCACACCGATGGATTTCGGATCGATCTTCACCAGTTCGGCGAGTGGGTCCTGCAAACGACGGGCAATCGACACCGCGCCACGCAGCGACACATCCAGATCCGGGAACTCCAGCGCGGCCAGCTCCGAAGCGGAATAAACCGAAGCACCGGCTTCGCTGACAATCACTTTCTGCGCTTTGATTTGCGGATACTGCTTCTGCACATCAAGGAAAAAGCGTTCGGTCTCGCGCGATGCGGTGCCATTACCAATTGCCACCAGTTCAACCTGATGTTTGGCGCAAAGCGCGGCGACAGCGGTTGCCGCTTTGGCTGCCTGGCCGGTGTGCGGGTAGATGGTGTCGGTTGCTACCAGTTTGCCCGTGGCATCAACCACCGCCACTTTCACACCGGTACGCAGGCCAGGATCGAGACCCATCGTCGAACGCATGCCCGCAGGCGCGGCCATCAGCAGATCATGCAGGTTACGGGCAAACACGTTGATGGCTTCATCTTCGGCGCGCTCGCGTACCGTACCCATCAGCTCGGTTTCCAGATGCAGCAACACCTTGATGCGCCATGTCCAGCTCACCACGGCTTTGCGCCAGCTGTCTGCCGGGGCGTTGTTCAGACGCAGGTTCAGGTGGCTGGCGATGAGGGTTTCACCGTGGCTCTCACGCGGGGCTTCTTCGAATTGCGGATCGGCATTCAGCGACAGTTGCAGCACGCCTTCGTTGCGGCCACGGAACATCGCCAGCGCACGGTGTGAAGGCACGGTGCTGAGTGCTTCGTGATGATCGAAGTAGTCGCGGAATTTCGCGCCTTCATCCTCTTTGCCTTCCACGACGCGGGCAACCAGGTGGGCATTTTTCCACAGGTAATCACGCACTTTGGCCAGCAGGGTGGCGTCTTCAGCAAAGCGCTCCATCAGGATATAACGTGCGCCATCCAGCGCTGCACGGACATCGGCAACGCCTTTGTCGGCATCGACATAGCCCGCAGCCAGCTGCTCAGGGTCGTGCGACGGATCCTGCCAGAGCGTGTCGGCCAGGGGTTCCAGACCGGCTTCAATGGCAATCTGACCACGGGTGCGGCGTTTCGGTTTATAGGGCAGGTAGAGGTCTTCCAGCTCAGTTTTACTGAGGGTGCCATTAATGGCGCTGGCGAGGTCGGCGGTGAGTTTGCCCTGTTCGTCGATGGATTTCAGAATCGACTGGCGGCGCTCCTCCAGCTCACGCAGGTAGCCGAGGCGGCTCTCCAGCTGGCGTAGCTGGGTATCGTCCAGCCCGCCGGTCACTTCCTTACGGTAGCGTGCGATAAACGGCACGGTGTTCCCTTCGTCAAGCAGGCGGATGGCGGCGTCAACCTGTTCGTCACGCGCCTTCAGCTCACTTGCGATAATCTGGCTCAGCGAATCTTTCATCATCAGTTACTGTCTTGCTTACACGGGGTTAAGAAACAGGGGACAGTTATACGGGCTGAGGGTGAAAATTGCCAGACGGTGGCAGGTGAATCCGTCATTTTCTGAATGCGTTTCGCACATTGCAGGGTCGACCTTGCTGATGTCCGGCTGGTCGCATATTGTTAGCCTCCACTATGCTAAATAAGACCTGCTACGACGAGTTGACGCGATGAAAACCCAACTGATTACCCGCGAGGGCTATAACAAATTGCGTGCTGAGCACGATCATTTGTGGAATGAAAAGCGTCCGGAAATCACCAAAATTGTCTCCTGGGCTGCCAGCCTGGGCGATCGTTCGGAAAATGCCGATTACACCTACAATAAACGCCTGCTGCGGCAAATCGACCGCCGCGTGCGTTATCTGCGTAAATGCCTGGCGGAGCTGAAGATCGTTGATTATGCACCGCAGCAGGAAGGGAAAGTTTTCTTTGGGGCCTGGGTTGAGGTGGAAAACGAACAGGGAGATGTGAAACGTTTTCGCATTGTCGGCCCGGATGAAATCTACGGTGACGTGAAAGATTACATCTCGATTGATTCCCCGATGGCGCGTGCGCTGATCAAAAAAGAAGTCGATGACGAAGTGCTGGTGACGACGCCGGAAGGGCAGAAACTCTGGCTGGTGAATCGCATTGAATACGTGAAAGACGCAGAAGAAAAAAGGGGCGGAGAATAATAGCTTTTGTAAGAAAGCCGGGGGTAAAAATTATTCTCCGCTGGCGAAAGGGCTGGTAAAACACGCAAGGCGCCGCGTTCCTGCCGCGCCTTAAATCCGTTATTTAGCGGGATGGGTCATGGTGGTGGTTGAGGTTGATGTCGAGGTGCCGTTATCGTTGCCACCTGCGGTAGCTAACGCCACCCCCAGCAATGCAGCTACGGCACCAATGCCGACGGCTTCCGATGTGCCTTTCGCGTTTGAAGATGCCTGAGCACCAGCGGCGTCTCCCATGGTGGCAGCCGCATGGACCTGGGTGCTGCTGGTCAGCACCAGTACGCTCAGCAGAAACAGACTTTTTTTCATTTTCTTTCTCTCCACATGAACTCATTTTCACCAGGTACGAAAGCAGTGTCTGAGATCATGTCGTGAGAAGGAAGTGGGTGTTATTGATTGATTTTTATTGCTTTATTGAGTAATGGTCCTGATTTCGTCAGGACCAGAGATTCATCCGAGAGAAGTTGCGGGGTGTAATAAAAAAACGCCACATTTTATGCGCCCAACAGGGATTTGATGGGATATTCTGCAGTGGAATCGTCAGAAAAATAGCGAAGCGGGTGACTTCGCTTCATGCCGCTATCGGCAGAACCAGTGACAAAAAGAAAAGGGCGTGATTTTTCAGAGATCCCTCAAACATATTGATCGAACGAGCAAAAAGCGAGAAATGCGCCACAATTAAGCGGTGAAATTAAAGATAAGCTGCTGTTTAATATGCTTTGTAACAATTTCGGCTAGAATATAAACCATTAATGACTGTCACTGTAAGGCATCTTTTTTTAACAATATTGGCTCAGGCAATGGCGCCTTTGGGAGTTGAACATGCAAGAGAACTACAAAATTCTGGTCGTCGATGATGATATGCGTTTGCGCGCGTTGCTCGAACGCTATCTCACCGAACAGGGCTTTCAGGTGCGCAGCGTTGCCAACGCCGAGCAAATGGATCGTCTGTTAACCCGCGAATCTTTCCACCTGATGGTGCTCGACCTGATGTTGCCGGGCGAAGATGGTCTGTCAATTTGCCGCCGTCTGCGCAGCCAAAGCAATCCGATGCCGATCATTATGGTTACCGCCAAAGGCGAAGAAGTGGACCGTATTGTCGGGCTGGAAATTGGTGCCGACGACTATATTCCGAAGCCTTTCAACCCGCGTGAGCTACTGGCGCGTATCCGTGCTGTGCTGCGCCGTCAGGCGAATGAACTGCCAGGCGCACCGTCGCAGGAAGAGGCCGTTATCGCTTTTGGTAAATTCAAGCTGAACCTGGGTACGCGTGAGATGTTCCGTGAAGATGAGCCTATGCCGCTCACCAGCGGGGAATTTGCCGTGCTGAAAGCGCTGGTCAGCCACCCGCGTGAACCGCTGTCGCGCGATAAGCTGATGAACCTGGCGCGTGGTCGTGAGTACAGTGCGATGGAACGTTCTATCGATGTGCAGATTTCCCGCCTGCGTCGCATGGTGGAAGAAGATCCCGCACATCCGCGCTACATTCAGACCGTGTGGGGTCTTGGTTACGTATTCGTTCCGGACGGCAGTAAAGCATGAGGCGATTGCGCTTCTCACCTCGCAGTTCGTTTGCCCGCACCCTGTTATTGATCGTTACCTTGCTGTTCGTCAGCCTGGTAACGACCTATCTGGTGGTGTTGAATTTCGCCATTCTTCCCAGCCTGCAGCAGTTCAACAAAGTTCTCGCTTACGAAGTCCGTATGCTGATGACCGACCGTCTGCAACTGGAAGATGGCACGCAGCTGGAAGTGCCACCGGCCTTCCGGCGTGAAATCTATCGTGAGCTGGGTATCTCGCTGTATACCAATGCCGCAGCGGAAGAGAGTGGGTTGCGCTGGGCGCAGCACTACGAGTTTCTGAGCGAGCAGATGGCACAGCAGCTTGGCGGGCCAACCGATGTACGGGTAGAAGTGAATAAAAACTCCCCCGTGGTGTGGCTGAAAACCTGGCTGTCGCCGGATATCTGGGTGCGTGTGCCGCTGACCGAAATCCATCAGGGGGACTTCTCTCCACTGTTCCGCTACACGCTGGCGATTATGCTGCTGGCGATAGGCGGTGCATGGCTGTTTATCCGCATTCAGAACCGACCTTTGGTCGATCTTGAACATGCCGCCTTACAGGTGGGGAAAGGCATTATTCCGCCGCCGCTGCGTGAATATGGCGCATCGGAAGTGCGTTCGGTGACGCGCGCCTTTAACCAGATGGCGGCAGGCGTGAAGCAACTGGCGGATGACCGCACCCTGCTGATGGCGGGTGTCAGCCATGATCTGCGCACCCCGCTGACGCGTATTCGCCTCGCCACCGAGATGATGAGCGAGGAAGACGGCTATCTGGCTGAGTCGATAAACAAAGATATCGAAGAGTGCAACGCGATTATCGAACAGTTTATCGACTATCTGCGTACCGGCCAGGAGATGCAGACCGAGCGTGCCGATCTGAATAGCGTGCTGGGTGAAGTCGTGGCTGCCGAGAGTGGTTACGAGCGCGAGATTGAGAATGCAGTGATGCCAGAGGAGTTGATGCTGGACATCAACCCGCTGTCGATTAAGCGCGCGGTGGCGAACCTGGTGGTGAATGCCGCGCGTTATGGCAACGGCTGGATTAAGGTCAGCAGTGGGCAGGAGCTGAATCGCGCCTGGTTCCAGGTGGAAGATGACGGTCCGGGGATTAAACCGGAGCAGTTGCAGCATCTGTTCCAGCCTTTTGTGCGTGGTGATAGCGCGCGTAGTACCAGTGGTACGGGCCTGGGGCTGGCGATTGTGCAGCGTATTATCGATGCACACGCAGGGTCACTGGAGATTGGCGTCAGTGAACACGGTGGCTTGCGTATTCGTGCCTGGCTGCCGGTGCCGGAAACCGGTACGGCGCTGGTCAACAGCAACCATAATGCCTGACGTATTCCGGTCGGCATAAATGCCGACCCTACGGCGTAGGGTGCGCATTTATGCGCACCAGGATTAAGGCACTTGCGGTCCGGCTTTTACCAATGCAGCTCCAGCGGCGTTATCGGTGTATTTGGTAAAGTTGTCGATAAAACGTTGCGCCAGATCGTTTGCGGCTTCCTGCCATGCCGCAGAGCTGGGCCAGCTGGTGCGCGGATCAAGTATCGCACCACTCACCTGTGCCAGCCGTCCAGGGATTTGCAGGTTAAATACCGGCAGCGTTTGCGTCTCCACCTCATCTAGTTCGCCCGCCAGAATCGCGTTGATAATCGCGCGGGTTTCTTTCAGCGAAATGCGTTTACCACTCCCGTTCCAGCCGGTATTGACCAGATAAGCCTGTGCCCCCGCCGCGGCCATGCGTTTTACCAGCACATCCGCGTACTGCGTGGGGTGCAGGGTCAGAAACGCGGCACCAAAACACGCGGAGAAGGTGGGTGTCGGCTGGGTGACACCGCGCTCAGTGCCAGCCAGTTTGGCGGTAAAGCCAGACAGGAAATGGTATTGCGTCTGCTCTGGCGTTAAGCGTGCAACCGGCGGCAGCACGCCGAAGGCATCGGCAGTGAGGAAAATGACGCGCCGGGCATGACCGGCTTTGGATACCGGACGCACAATGTTTTCGATGTGTTCAATCGGGTAGGAGACACGGGTGTTCTCGGTTTTGCTGGCGTCGGCATAATCGACACTGCCATCAGCATTGACCACCACGTTTTCCAGCAGTGCATCGCGGCGAATCGCGTTATAGATTTCCGGTTCAGCCTGCGCCGAGAGATTGATGGTTTTGGCGTAGCAACCCCCCTCAAAATTGAAGACCCCATCATCGTCCCAGCCGTGCTCATCATCACCAATCAACTGACGATCGGGATCGGTCGACAGTGTGGTTTTGCCGGTGCCGGAAAGACCAAAGAACACTGCGACATCGCCCGCTTTACCGACGTTGGCCGAGCAGTGCATCGACGCGATACCCTTCAGCGGCAGCAGATAATTCATGATGGCAAACAGGCCCTTCTTCATCTCGCCGCCGTACCAGGTGCCGCCAATCAGCTGCATACGTTCTGTCAGGTTAAAGGCAACGAAATTCTCTGAATGCAATCCCTGCGCTTGCCAGTTGGGATTGGTACAACGCGCTGCGTTCATCACCACGAAATCCGGGGTGAACTGTGCCAGTTCTTCCTCCGTCGGACGGATGAACATGTTTTTGACGAAGTGTGCCTGCCAGGCAACTTCCATCACGAAGCGCACGCTGAGGCGTGTATCCGGGTTGGCACCGCAGAACGCATCGACCACAAACAGGCGCTTACCGGATAACTGCCGGGTGACGCACTGCTTCAGCGACTGCCAGGTTTCGGGTGTCAGGGGCTGGTTATCATTCTTACCTTCCCCCACGTCATTCCACCACAGGGTGTCGCGTGTGGTGTCATCGCGCACGATGTATTTATCTTTCGGTGAGCGACCGGTGAAAATGCCGGTATCAACCGCGATAGCACCGCTTTGCGTCAGGACGCCCCGTGCGTAGCCTTCCAGCTCAGGGCGAGTTTCTTCCTGAAACAGTGTGTCGAAGTCCGGGTTGTACACCACTTCCGTCGTGTCATTGATGCCTAAAGTGGCGAGATCTTGCGATGTCAGGCCGTTAACGCGCATGTGAATGCTCCTTTAATCGGTGTCTGTTTTTATTATTAATTATGAGAGGTGATCTCGCGGGCTGTCCCGGTTGTGGGCAGGGCATGATCGCGCGCAGTGTACTCCACCGGGCAGGCGGGAAAAGGTTTGTTAGTCAGAAATGCGACCCATGACGCATTAGCTGACGAATCAATTAGTTATGAAACTAATGTCAGAGAAAAGAAGGTAATTTAGGTAAGAATTAAGGGCGGCGGCCGCCGCCCAGACCATCAGTGCAGCTGATCGCTGCTACCGGTTGGTGTATTACGAATCGCCGCGATATCGACCGCATCGTAAACATAATGCGCGCCGCAATAATCGCAGTGCATGTCGATTTCACCATCTTCTTCGAGGATCTCATCAACTTCTTCCACCGGCAGCGTTTTTAGCACTTCGCCACAGCGCTCACGCGAACAGGTGCATTTGAACATCACCGGCGTAGGATCGTACACCGTCGCTTCTTCCTGATGATACAAACGCCATAAGACATCAGTGGCGGGCAGTTCGATCAACTCTTCAGCTTTGACGGTTTCGGTCAGTGTCGCCAGGTGATTGAAATCATCGAGGTTTGGCTCCTGAGCAGGCAGTACCTGCAACAGAATTCCGGCAGCACCTTTTTCACTGGTACGAATGAACAGGCGGGTTGGCAGCTGCTCAGAACGCATAAAGTAATCTTCCAGGCAACCTGCCAGCGTGTCTGCTTCCAGACCGACCACACCCTGATAGCGTTCGCCTTTTTCCGGAGAAATGGTGATCACCAGATAACCGTTTCCGACCATCTGCTTCAGGCTACTCCCTGGCGCGATCTCTTCTTTCACACGCGCGACACCACGCAGCTCCTGACGGTTATTACCGTTGATCACCGCCAGCGACAGCGGGCCATCGCCCTGCAACTGCACGGTGATGTCACCATCAAACTTCAGTGTGGCCGTCAGCAGGCTGGTGGCAACCAGTAACTCGCCCAGCAGGTTTTTTACCGGCTCAGCGTAGTCGTGGTTTTCCACGATCTCACTCCAGGTTTTTGAGACATTCACCAGTTCGCCGCGCACGGCCGCATTTTCAAACAGGTAACGGTGCAGTTGATCTTGAACAGACATAGATTTTCTCTCGTTGGGGCGCGAGTTATTCATCGCCCGACAATTTAAATTTCATCAGATCGCGGCGCTCCTTCTTATCAGGGCGGCGATCGGGGTGCGGCATACTCAGGGCGTTCATTTTGCGCGCCAGTGCCAGCTTTTCCCGTTTCTCAATGCTGGCGGCGGTTTCAGCGTACAGCGCCTGGGCCTCGGTGGCCGGGCGACGCTGATCGCTGATGGCAGTGATGATCACCGTGCGTTCATCATTGCCCTGACGAAGCGTCAACTCCGCTTCCAGCTCCACCAGTTTGCTCGGCTTACTGCGCTGGCGGTTGTAATGCACTTTGCCGCCTTCAATCATTTCGCGTGCGATGGCGCGAGTTTTATAGAAGCGCGCCGCCCACAGCCATTTGTCGAGGCGCACGCCTTCGCTGTCTTTCTCTTTCATTGCGGCTCCTGATTTAACTCAGTGTCACCAGCAACTCACGGTAATCCCGCACTGCCGGATGGCGACTGAAGGATTGATCCGGGCGACCGGAATCCGGATTACTCACGCCTAAGCACCAGCGGATACCCCAGCGCGTTGCGGCATCAAGAATCGGTTCGCTGTCATCAATGAACAATGTGCGTGCATTGTTGAAACCGGTTTGCTGCTGCACCGCCTGCCAGAGACGCTGGTCTTCTTTCGGATACCCAAAGGTATGGGTAGAAAGTAATAAATCAAGGTGGGCAGACAATCCGGTCTGCGCCAGTTTGACGTCCCGATTGTATGGATGGGCATTGGTCAGCAAAATGGTGCGTTTACCTGCCGCTCGCAGCGCCTGCAAAAACGGTAGCGTGTCCTCACGCAGGGCAGCGCGTTCACGCTGGGCAAAGGTCATGGCGCGGATATCTAACGCCAGCTCTTGCGACCAATAATCCAGACAGTACCAGTTTAGCGTATGCGCCACGGCATGATACTTTTCCCGAATCAATTGATGGGCTTCGTTCAGCGTGATGGCTCGCTCACGACTCAGGGTTTCTGGTACATGTTCCAGCCAGAAGTGGCGATCAAAGGCGAGATCGAGCAGGGTGCCGTCCATGTCCAGCAGCACGGTGTCGATCCCGGTCCAGTTAAGCGTAGCCTGCATGTTTTTTCCCGCCCTGAAAACAGGGCGACAGGGTAGCACAGAAGGGAAAGGCTCAGAACAGCGAGCGCACGCTCTGCATAGTGCTGAGATTGTGGTTAAAACATTTGTCGTAATACTGCTGAATCTCTGCCATGCGGCGGCGGTTGCGGTGCACGCGGCGTAACGCCAGCAGGCCGTTAATCAATGCGCAGGCAATCAACACCATCATCAGTAACGCGGTGCCGAGATAACGCCACTGCGCCATCACATCGGGTTCATTATGTAACGCGACATGACGGGTGCCGTTGGCATCGGTCGTGATGCTGGTAATGATGCCGCTGGCGGAGAAGGGCGTATGCAGCAGCATCGCGGACATGCGTTGCAGTTCGCGCCACTGCGAGGGCGCATCGAGGTCAAACAACGGTACAGCCGGTTGCGGTTGGTTCACCAGTTGACGGCCTTCATCGCTGATAATCAGAAAACCACCCGGTGGTGGGCTGTTAAGATTTTCCGCTGCCCGGCGGGTTTCGCGTGAGAAGAAGGTCGAGGTCGCGGTGTTAACCAGATTTTCCAGCGCCTCGGCGCTCACCGGACGCAGCAGCACGTTCATTCCGTTAAGACGCCCTGAATCCGCGCGATGGATCAGCGTGTCCCAATCTTTGGCATTTCCGAGGTTAACCAGCGCGTTTTTCAGCCGCACACAATCCTGCTGCTGGCTGCATAAATCCTGAGTTTTCAGCACCAGATCGGAGAAGTCATCCAGCAAAATCATACCCGATTTCTGAATCGCTGAAGCGAGTTGCGGGTTGAGTTTAGGATCGGTGTTGGTTTCAGGGTGCAACTGGCGTGTGGTGGTGTCGAGCAGCGCGGCAGCTTTATCGATAATATCCGATTGTGGCTGCGGCAGCGGTGTGGCGTTATTCCAGTAGATAGCTGAACAATCGAATGGCATAAAAGTGTAGCTGCGATTGCTCTGGTAGTTACCCGGCACAGAACACATGCCCGTGCCACTGACCTTCAGGCTATCACCAATACGCAACGGCATGGCATTCAGCTTATCGACGCTATTCACTTCGAGGCTTTCGGTGCCTTTCACCCAGGCAAGACTGAGTTTGATTGGCATGCTGAGCGGGATCCAGCTCACCAGCATGACCAGCACCAGCAGCGAACCACAGGCCAGCACCAGATTTTTGCGCCAGCGCTGCACCGGGAAGTTGCGCACTTCATCCTGCAATGACAGGAACCGTCCCTGGCGTACCACCTGGCGATTCAGGTAAATCTCTACATCGGTCACCTGGCCCAGATCGTGCGCCACGTAGGGCTGCCAGTGTGGCGGATACACTAAATCGATAATACCGAGGGAGATGTTGCTTTGTTCCTGATTTGACTCACCAAACAGGCCCCAGCGTTTTGGTGCGCCGCGCAGGCAATGCACGTCACGCAAATCTTTTTCACCGGGGAAACGGTAAAGAAACCACAGGCTGACGGCGATCATCGCGCCACCGAGCAGGGCAATCCACACCATCATGCTGCCCGGTAGCACCAGGCTCAGGAAGAACAGCAGGAAAGCAAAACAGATCGTGGCCGCTTCACGCGTACCATCGGTGCGGGACAGTGCATACTCTTCCGGCGTCTCTTTACGTACCTGCAGCAGCTCGACATTTTCACTCTCTTCTTTGCGAATCGAGGCATTGGTCGACATCGAGCGCACCAGCGGCGGCAACGCAGGCTGCTCAACGGCGTAGTCCACCAGTGAATGGCCATTCAGCGAAATCACCAGCGGCAGTGTTTGGGTACGAATCAGTTCAACGTAATTTTCATCGGCGATGTACTGTTCCCACAGTGGCGGCAGATGCACTTCGACAGCATCCAGATAGTAACGCCATTTCTGCGGGGCATCGGTCGATAGACCATAACGGGTAATCGCTCGGGTGATGGGATAGACATTGTTGCTTTGCGCGGTCAGCGTTAATCCTTCCGGTTCCCGCTGCTTCTTGCTGGCGCGCATGTCTTGCTGTTGATGCTGTTTCGCCAGCGAGGCAATGTACTTTTCAACGGCAGCGCGTTCTTCGTCAGTGAGTTTACGGCAGGGCGGATTAATGAACGGCAGAGGTTTCGCCAACGGCGGACGATGCCGCATAGCGTACCAATAACCTATGCCTGCCAGCATTGAGCAAGCCATCACGATGGCCAGAATAATGATAATTGTGCTCATGCTATGCTCAGTTCAGCCAAAAAACTGCCTTCACGTTAACGATCTGCTCCCGGTGAATGATCAATACAGGTCAATTTTGGCGAGCTGATGTCATTCTGACAAGTGAAATGTCAGATAAAATAACGCGCAAAATCATTAAATTAGAAATTATTAGATTATTCCTTATCGGAATGGTATCGGGACCGTACTCAATTAAAAATCGGTATTTTCTGAATTTACCTTCTCCCGGTTGACTAATTATGAGAATTTTAAATCAGAAATAACAATATGTTGTTAGTACCGGTTAGTAAATATATGACATCTTAGTTTACCTGCGCTGTTTGTCGCACATTTATTCGGGCTTCGGTATGCTGTGCCGATGCTGGCATTATCGCATCACAAGGTCGTGTAAAGTTTGAGGTTGATATGAAAACTCCACAGAAAAAACCTGACATCCTCAACGTGGCAGCGGTGGCCCGCTCCCGATTATTTACCATCGAAGCTGTCGATCTCGCGTTCAGTAATGGCGCACGGCGGGTTTACGAGCGCATGAAACCTTCCGATCGGGAAGCGGTGATGATTGTACCGATCCTCGGTGACGATGTGATTCTGATTCAGGAATATGCCGTCGGGCTGGAAAGTTACGAGCTGGGTTTCCCAAAAGGACTCATCGATCCGGGCGAAAGTGCCTTCGAAGCGGCGGACCGTGAGCTAAAAGAAGAGGTTGGTTTCGGTGCGACCAAACTGGAAACATTGGGCAAACTCACCATGGCTCCCTCTTATTTTTCCAGCAAGATGAACATTGTGGTCGCGGAAGGGCTGTATGAGGAAAAGCTGGAGGGGGATGAACCAGAACCCCTGATTGTCCGCCGCTGGCCACTCAATAACCTGCTGGCCTTGCTGGAGGAGCCTGATTTTCGTGAAGCACGTAACGTGAGTGCGTTGTTTTTAGTGCGGGAATGGCTGGTGAAACAGGGGCGGTTGAGTTACTGAGGCATGAGGTTGTCGCGGCGTGATGTAAAAAAGAGTCGGCGAATTACCGACTCCAGACCGTCTGTTGTTTAAGCGTGGTACGGTGCTAAGCGCACACCGGCTGCGCGAGTAATCTCGGTCAGCGTTTTGATAGTTGGATTACCGTCAGCAGATAGCGCCCGATAGATATTTTGACGGGCCAGCCCCGAGCGTTTAGATATTTCACCAACGCCGCCCCGGGCCTCAATAACACGCCGCAGAGCGGTGAGAAATGCAGGCACACCGCCGTCTTCGTAGATGTCTTCTAACGCAGTTTGTAAGTAGATCTCTGCGTATGCAGGATCAGCACGAAGTTCTTCTATCAGTTGAGTATCGCGATCTACGGCAGAGGGAAAGTTCTGAGTGACATCCATTGAGTTAGCCTGAGTTTTTTTAATCACTGTCATCTCTTAAATCTCGCTTTGTAGTCTTGTAAGTAACTGACTGCTCTATTTAAATCACTATCCTGAGAGTTTTTACTGCCACCAACTAAGAGCAGAATGATCTCCTCATTCTCAACCGAGTAATATACCCGGTATCCGGGACCATAATGGATGCGCATTTCCCATACGCCGTCCCGCTCGAATTTATGATCACCGAAATTTCCCGCTTCTGCCCGGTCAATGCTGTTATCAACTTTGGATAAGGCGCGCAGGTCTTTCTTTTTGAGTTTTTCCCGCCATTCATTGAAAGGTTGCTTCCCATTCGCATCCTGATAGTACTGAGATCGATACATTGTTTTCCCTCATTCCCTGAGCTTATATGAATGTAACTTATAAGTGACATGCTATGCAATGTCCGACTTTATGATTTCAAATCAGCGCTAACGACGATAAAAAAAACCCAGAAAGATGACCTTTCTGGGTTCGTTAGTTCTTTGAGACTTAATCAGAACAATTCGTGGCTTTGCCCGTTGTCCATAATGGTGGTGCCGACATCATGGACCGAATATTCGGTCGGCTGTGTACCGTTGATAAAGAACTCCTGACGTGTATTACCGCCGCCATTCGCCAGCTTGCCGGTGCCGCGATCGATGGTTACCGTGACTACGCCGTCTGGCGGCGTCAGTGGCTGAACCGGGACGCCATCCAGTGCGGATTTCATATAATCATCCCACGCCGGTTGTGCACTCTTCGCGCCGCCTTCATAGCCGGAGATTTGATCCGGAATAGCACCCGAAACCGTGGTGCGGCCCAGTGCACGGGAATCATCGAAGCCGATCCACACCGACGTCACCACGCCAGGACCGTAGCCGGAGAACCATGCATCTTTCGAGCTGTTGGTGGTACCGGTTTTACCGCCGATGTCGTTACGTTTCAGATCACGACCCGCGCGCCAGCCGGTACCCATCCAGCCCGGTTCACCGAAGACGTTACTGTTGAGGGCACTTTTAATCAGGAACGACAGTGGCGTGTTGATCACATGCGGAGCATACTGCTGGTCGCCCGCCGGTTGCGGCTGAGCAGGCACCTGTTCCAGTTCCGGCTGTGGCACCGTCTGATTCTGTGCCTGGCTGGAGACGGCGACGTTTTCGACGCTCTCTTCATTTAACGCGACGGATTTTTGCGTATCACCATAAATCACCGGCAAATTACACTGCGGGCAGGCGATTTTTGGTTTGGCTTCGAATACCGTGCCACCCTGTTCGTTCTCAATCTTCGTAATGAAATACGGATCGATCAGGAAGCCACCGTTCGCCATTACCGAGTAACCACGTACCACCTGCATCGGGGTGAATGACGCGGCACCCAACGCCAGCGATTCGGTATGAATGATGTTCTGTGCCGGGAAGCCGAAACGTTGCAGATACTGCGCTGCGTAATCGACGCCCATAGCACGCATGGCGCGTACCATGACCACGTTTTTCGACTGACCTAAGCCCTGACGCAAACGAATAGGGCCGTCATAGGTCGGCGGGGAGTTTTTCGGTCGCCAGTCGGCACCGGCACCCGCATCCCAACGTGAAATCGGCACGTCATTCAGAATTGAAGCCAGCGTCAGTCCGCGGTCCATCGCGGCGGTGTACAGGAAGGGCTTAATGTTGGAGCCGACCTGACGCAACGCCTGGGTGGCGCGGTTGAACATGCTCTGGTTGAAGTCAAAACCACCCACCAGCGCGCGTACCGCACCATCTTCAGGATTGAGTGACACCAGAGCCGAGTTCACCAGCGGAACCTGACCCAGCCACCAGTCATTATCAACCTTACGGACCCAAATCTGCTGACCTGCCTGCAATACCTGAGACACGCTATGCGGCGTGGGGCCTTGCAGGATGTCGGATTTGTAGGCTCTGGCCCAGCGGACGCCGGCCATTGTCAGCGATACGCTGCTGCCATCTTTCATCATGGCAGTAGCACCGTCATTACTGACACTGGTGACCACCGCCGGATTAAGCGGACCATACAGCGGCAGGTCTTTCAGCGCGTTCTGGATACGGGTTTGATCCCAGCTGGTTTCACCCGCTTTCCACAACACGTTAGTCGGGCCACGATAGCCGTGACGCATATCATAAGCGATCACGTTGTTGCGCACGGCTTGCTGTGCAGCTTCCTGCAAACGACGGGTCACGGTGGTGTACACCTTGTAACCATCCTCGTAGGCACTGTCACCGTAGCGTTTCACCATCTCCTGGCGCACCATTTCGCTCAGATAGGGGGCGGAGAAGGCGATCTCCGGGCCATGATAACTGGCGACCAGCGGTGTGTTGCGAGCATCATCGTACTGCTGCTGGGTGATGTAATTCTGATCCAGCATGCGTGACAGCACCACGTTGCGGCGCGTCAGCGCACGCTGATGCGAATAAAGCGGGTTGAAGGTTGACGGCGCTTTCGGCAAGCCCGCAATCATCGCCATTTCACTCAGCGACAGCTGATCGACTGATTTACCAAAATAGACCTGTGCTGCAGCACCCACACCATAGGCGCGGTAACCGAGGTAAATCTTATTGAGGTACAGCTCAAGAATTTCATCTTTGGTCAGCAGCTGTTCGATACGGATCGCCAGGAACGCTTCCTTAATTTTACGCATCAGAGTGCGTTCCGGGCTGAGGAAGAAGTTACGCGCGAGCTGCTGGGTAATGGTACTGGCACCCTGCGAAGCGTGGCCGGAAACCAGCGCAATGCTGGCAGCACGGAAAATACCAACCGGATCAACACCATGATGCTCGTAGAAACGGCTATCTTCGGTGGCAATAAACGCTTTGATCAGCTCAGGCGGCATCTGTTGCAGGGTAAGCGGCACACGACGTTTTTCGCCGTATTGGGCGATAAGCTCGCCATCCGCGCTATAAACCTGCATGGGGGTTTGCAGGCGCACATCTTTTAATGTGTTTACGTCGGGTAACTGCGGCTCTATGTACTTGTACAAGCCATAAATCGAACCGGCTCCCAGCAAGATGCAACACACTGCAAGGATCAATAAATACTTTACGAACTTCACCTGAGATTTCCCATCTGTTGTCGTTTGGGCAGTTTATAAACAATCGCGCGGTAGTATAAAGGCAAGCCTGACGCTTTGATATACCCGGCAACCTTCAAGTTACCGGAGCGTTCGCCATCTGCATTCTCCCAGGCCATTAACCTGAGGATTTATGCACCGGCTGCCATCCTGCAACGCAGGATATTCAGGATTTTTACCTCTAAGGATAAGGAGAACGCGCGCATGGCTTTTCAGCGCTGGCAAATTGGGTTGGATATTCAAAATGGACAGTTTTGTGCGGTGGCTATCCAGCGCCGTCGTCATGGCTGGCAACTCAGGCACTGGCAGCAGCAGACACTGCCGCAGGATACGTTAAGAAACGGTGTTCTGCAGTCATCACCCGCACTGCTGGCGCTTTTGCAGCAGTGGCGACGCCAGCTGCCCGGGCGCTATTCATTGCGTGTCGGGCTGCCGTCGCAACTGGTGTTGCAACGTGCGTTGCCTCTGCCGGACACCACGCTGCGTGAACCGGCACTTCACCGTTATGTGCAGGCGTCTGCGCAACGGTTATTTCCCGTGGAACCCGCGACATTAGCGCTGGATTATCGCGCATCTTCCTTATCACAGTTGTGTATCACTGCGGCACGGCGCGAAGTGATTGCACAATGGCTTACCCCCTTAAAGCAGGCTGGTTTACAGCCTGAGGTGTTTGAGCTGAGCAGCCTGGCACTGGCGCAGGTTGCGCTACGTTTGCGGCTCAACCCGCAACAATTGCTGATTCATCCGCTGAGTGATCACTGGCTGTGGTATCTGGGCGGTTCAGAGATTGTCTCCGGGTCGAGTACCGAATCACTGTCGTTGGCGCATTTACAGGAGACGTTTCCCCAGGCAGAGACGATGTTATGTACGGCACCTGTCGACGGGCTTACCGCCATCAAACCCTTTTCGCTCCTGCGTTATTTACAGCTACCGCAGCCGGAAAACGATGGCGCTTTTGCGCTGGCCCTCGGCCTGGCATTACGTCCGGAGGATGTCTGATGCTGACGGTAAATCTGCTGCCCTGGCGCATCCAGCAGTGGCAACGTCAGCGTCAGCGCAGCCTCATGATACTGGCGAGCGCACCGGTTACCGCTCTGCTGGTGGTGTTGTCAGGCGGCTGGCAGGGGTATCACGCAGAGCAGCAGCAGCGTGCTGAGCAACACGCCGTCTCTCAACGGCTTAGCGTGCTGGAGCAACACCTTCACGCCCGTCAGGCCTTACTGCAACAGCGTGATCTCCTGGCGCAGGCGCAACGCAGGCAACAGACCCGACAGTGGCAGCATCTGGCCTGGCAGCAATTCTGGCAGCAATTGCCGCAGCTGATGCCGGAAACGCTCTGGCTCAGCCGCATTGAACGCAGGCAGGGGCAATTGCTGTTGGAAGGGGTAGCATCCGGGATGGCAGCGGTGAGTGATTTTCGCGACCAACTGGCAACGTTGCCGCTATTCCCAATAATTCGTCAGGGGAATGTGCAACGCCAGCCAGATGGACACTATCGGTTCACTCTACGTGCCCAGGTCCAGGAGGTGAGCGGTGAATGAATGGTTGCAACGCTGGCGACAACTGACTTTACCGTGGCGAGCAGCCTGGCTGCTGGCGCTGTCATTACCCATATTGGCGGCGGGTTGGCTGATCATGCTGTTGCCCCAGCAACAGGCGCGGGCTGAGCGGGACCGGCAGCTGATACAGCAGACCCAGCTGGAACAACAGCGTCAGCAACAGCTGGCTTTGTGGCCCGCAGCGGATGAACTGATTGCTGAAATCAGCCGGTTACAGCAGCCGCTGGTGATGGATGACTCGCCACAGCGGCTGGAGTCCATCCTGGCCGCGCGAGGCACGCAACTGGACGCATGGCAGCCAGAAAGCCAGCCGCAACAGGTGGTATTAAGGCTGAACTGGCAACAGTTCACTCCGTTGTTTGCCGAGCTGGCGCACACGACATTGCCCGTCCCCGAACGCTTTCAGTTGCAGTCGGAACAGGGCACCCTGATGGCGCAGCTTTGGCTGGAGAAGAGCGATGCGCAGTAGCGTTTTCCTGCTGTTGGCGCTGTACAACTCCCTTGCGCTGGCCCGTGACCCTTTCCAGCCCGTTGCGCCAGCCGTTTGTCATACCGCCGTTACCTCAGTTGAAGGATGGCGGTTGCAGGGCATCGTGGGCACTCCCCAGCGTTATGTCGCCTGGCTGCGTTCGCCACAGGGAAAAAGTATCAGGCTGACTGAGCAGATGTTTTTACCCCTTTCGAGCTGGCGTGTGCAGCAGGTCACGTCACGAACGCTGCACCTGTATGCGGACCAGAGCTGTTCATCACAGCAGATCACACTACAAATAAAAGGAGGTTTTTATGCCACGGATGAAGGCATGGATGCTGTTGCTGCTGTGGCTGACCGCGCCGCTGCACGCGACTGAACAACGATTGAGCCTGATATTCGACGATGCGCCAGTTGAGCGCATTTTGCAGGCGCTGGCGGATTATCAGCAAACTAACCTGTTGATTGCGCCTGGCGTTGAAGGGCGGCTCTCGCTGCGGCTGGAAGATGTTGACTGGCAGCGGGCGCTGACGCTGGTATCCCGGCTGGCACGGCTGAGTGTGGTGCACGAAGAGGGGGTATTGCTGGTTTATCCGGAAAGCTGGCAGCAATGGCAGACGCAAAAAGCCCAAGCGGAGCGGGAAGAACAGCAGCAGCAAATCGCGCTGGCACAACAAACCGTGACCTTTCATTACGCCAATGCTGGCGATGTCTGGCGCAGTTTGCAGGCGGAACGCTCGCTGCTGACACCACGCGGCAGCGCCACGGTGGATAGTCGCACCAACAGCTTGCTGTTACGTGATACGCCACAGGCATTAAAGGAGGCGGTTCGCTGGCTTGGCGCGCTGGATTTACCGCTGGAACAGGTCGAGCTGTCGGCCCATATCGTGACCATCAGCGAGGAGCATTTGCGCGAACTGGGGGTGAATTGGGGGATGTCGCCGGCAGAAGACGTGATGCAGGCCCTGCGAAATCCACAGCTGGAGATCCCACTGGCGGTGAGTAATCCGGCCTTTCGCATGGGAGTGACACTCGGGCAGGTGGGGGGAGAGTTACTCAACCTTGAGCTGAGTGCGCTGGAGCAGGAAAGTCAGATTGAAATCATTGCCAGTCCACGGCTTTTTACGTCACATCAGCAAACCGCCACTATTAAACAGGGGACAGAAATTCCCTATGAGGTGAAATCCGGCAACAGTGGCGCGACGGCGATTGAATTTAAAGAAGCGGTGCTGGGGATGGAGGTGACACCTGTGGTATTGGGAAATGGACGCATTCAGTTAAAGCTGCGGCTGAGCCAGAACATGCCGGGGCGCACGATCAACACCGGCGAACATCAGGCGTTAAGTATCGATAAACAGGAAATCGACACGCAGGTAACGCTGCGCGATGGCGAAACTTTAGCGCTGGGCGGGATTTTCCAGCAGCAGCGTTCTCAGGGTGAGCATCGTGTGCCCTGGCTGGGGGCGTTGCCGGTGCTGGGAAATCTGTTTCGCCATCAAACGGATGAGCATAAAAAAAAGGAGCTGGTGATTTTCATCACACCCAGACTGGTCAGGGAAGCAGCGCTTACGTCCGGATAATGAGGAAAATTCGCTCAATGATGCCAACTGCGTTGACGCAGGACAGGAATTAGCTTACAAGGTTTAGCGATTTTTAAACGGTGTAACGGAACGCGACAAAAAACCTCCCGGTGGGCGACAGTCACAAGCGATACTGGCGTCAGAAGAATGTACACCCCAAATAATGTGTGTTGCAGGAAGGCAACAAGGGAGCGAATCCCCCGGAGCAGTAGGTGATTGGGGATAATTGTTCGCAACCAGTATACCTGTAACCTGAAGTATTAAAGGGGTAGCGGAGGTGCGTTACCGTCTCGCGAACCACAGACCGGTCCTGTTAAGAGGTCGCCGGGGGCAATTTATTCGGTTGCCAAACGGCCATGAGTGTTGAGATAATTTTTCGTCTGACTCTTGCTAACGCTCATGAGGTCTCAGTTCCTGTCCCGCCAGCAAAAGCTGAACGCGGGGTATCATCAACGAATTCTTAGTAATACCGACAAAATGGCAGAGAAACGCAATATCTTTCTGGTTGGGCCGATGGGTGCCGGCAAAAGCACTATTGGTCGTCAGTTAGCTCAGCAACTCAATATGGAATTTTTCGATTCCGATCAGGAAATTGAGCGACGTACCGGAGCGGATGTGGGCTGGGTGTTTGACGTTGAAGGCGAAGCGGGTTTCCGCGATCGTGAAGAGAAAATTATCAACGAGCTAACCGAAAAGCAGGGCATCGTGCTGGCGACCGGTGGCGGTTCCGTCAAATCCCGGGAAACCCGTAATCGTCTCTCCGCCCGCGGTGTGGTCGTCTACCTCGAAACCACCATCGAAAAGCAACTTGCCCGCACCCAGCGTGATAAAAAGCGCCCGCTGCTGCAGGTTGATTCTCCGCCGCGCGAAGTACTGGAAGCACTGGCTGGCGAACGTAATCCGCTTTATGAAGAGATCGCTGATGTCACTATCCGCACTGACGATCAGAGCGCGAAAGTAGTGGCTAATCAGATCATCAACATGCTGGAAAAAAGTTGATCCAGCGCCTGAGGGCTAAGTAATAGGTATCGGTCATCATGGAGAAGATCACTGTTTCACTGGGGGAGCGCAGTTACCCCATCACCATAGCTGCCGGGCTTTTTAACGATCCGGCTTCTTTTTGGCCGCTGAAAGCAGGTGACAATGCCATGCTGGTTACCAACCAGACGCTGGCAACCCTCTACCTGCATAAACTGTCGGCACTGTTGAGTGCTGCCGGGGTGAAAGTGGATCAGGTGATCCTGCCCGATGGTGAACAGTACAAAACGCTGGCCGTGATGGATGATGTGTTTACGGCATTGCTGCAAAAACCGCATGGCCGTGATACCACGCTGATTGCCCTTGGCGGCGGTGTGATTGGTGACCTGACCGGTTTTGCTGCGGCCAGCTACCAGCGCGGCGTGCGCTTTATTCAGGTGCCGACGACGCTGCTTTCTCAGGTTGACTCCTCCGTTGGTGGCAAAACCGCCGTTAATCACCCCCTCGGCAAAAACATGATTGGCGCGTTTTATCAGCCAGCATCTGTGGTGGTGGATACCGATTGTCTGGCAACCCTGCCGCCGCGTGAGCTGGCGTCGGGTCTGGCTGAAGTCATCAAATACGGCATCATTCTGGATGGTGATTTTTTCCAGTGGCTGGAGCAAAATCTTGATGCTCTGCTGGCACTGGATGAAAAAGCCATGGCTTACTGTATTCGCCGCTGCTGCGAGCTGAAAGCCGAAGTGGTCGCTGCCGATGAACGTGAAACCGGTGTGCGTGCGCTGCTCAATCTCGGCCATACTTTTGGTCATGCCATTGAGGCCCACATGGGCTATGGCAATTGGCTGCATGGTGAAGCGGTTGCGGCTGGCATGGTGATGGCCGCGCGTACCGCTGAGCGTCTTGGTCAGTTCAGCACGGCTGATACCGATCGCATTATTGCGCTGCTGTTGCGTGCCGGTTTACCGGTGCATGGCCCGGCGAGCATGGCTGCGGAAGAGTATCTGCCGCATATGATGCGTGATAAAAAAGTGCTGGCGGGTGAATTGCGTCTGGTGCTGCCTCTCGCTATTGGCCGCTCTGAAGTGCGTGCTGGCGTGGCACATGATATGGTGCTGGCTGCAATTAACGATTGTCAGAAGTCATTATAATACCCTGAATCATTCGAGCCGCAGGAACGCGGCTGGTGGGCGAATCCCAGGGAACGGCTATCTATCGTCCCTGATCGCTGCCAACGCAGCTGCGACGCAAAATATGATGGGTAAAAAAGAGAGTGGTGATGCGGTACGTCGGATGCGTGCCGTTTTACGGAGGAGGCTAAATGGATGAGTTTAAACCGGAAGACGAGTTAAAACCTGATGCCAGTGACCGTCGTCCCACGCGGCCCCGCAAATCGTCGTCTGCGCCGAAAGTAAAAGTGCCGGTTTCCCGTCAGCATATGATGATGGGGATAGGGATTTTGGTTCTGTTGCTGTTGGTGCTGGGTATCGGCTCTGCGCTAAATGGCGGCGATGAAAGCAAGAAGCCAGCGAATACGGCAGGTAACACTGGCAATAACAGCGCGGCTCCTGCGACTGGCGGTTCGGAAAAGAATATTGATCTCTCCGGCTCGACTTCCATGAGCGGCCAGCAGAGTGCAATGCCTTCCACTGAAGGTGGTGCGACGCCAAATACCAGCAATCCGCAGACGGACGCGAACGGTTCTCAATCCATTTCTATGCCTTCCGTGTCATCTACCCCTACTCAGGCTGCACCGGTTGAAACCCCACCGAACCAGCAGCGTGTCACCTTGCCGGGCGATCTCAATAGCGCGCTGAATAATCAGCAGGGGCAGGTTGATAACGCCGCGCAGGGCGCACAGGGTAGCAGCTCGCTGCCGACAGCACCTGCGACCGTCAGCGGCAGCGGTAAAGCCATCACTCCGCCGGTTGCACGTGAAGAGAAACCGCGTGCCGCCAGCAGCCAGCGCGAAACGCACCCAGGTACGCACAAAGCGCCAGCGGCCAGTAAGCCAGCGGTAAGAGAGAGCAAACCACAGTCGACAGTGGCCCATAGTGCCGCGCCAGTCAGCAGTGGTGCCAGCAAATCTCTGCCTTCAGGCAACTATACGCTGCAACTGAGCGGGGCATCGAAGGCAGAGAGCCTGAATGCCTGGGCGAAGAAACAGAATCTCAGTGGCTACCACGTGTATAAAACCAGCCGTAATGGTCAACCGTGGTATGTGCTGGTCAGCGGCTCTTATGCCACACCGGCTGATGCTAAACGCGCGGTTTCTTCTCTGCCGGCTGAAGTCCGGGCGCAGAATCCCTGGGTGAAACCCCTGAGCCAGGTTAAAAAAGAGAGCGAATAATCATTGTGGGGCCGCGTTAATGTGGCCCCGTTTTAAGCGCAGATCTGCTGTCGGTTCCGCCACAGCCAATAATTAAGATGTAATAACCACGACAGCATGAAAAAAAATCGCGCTTTCCTGAAATGGGCTGGAGGGAAATACCCGCTCCTTGACGATATTCGTCGTCATTTGCCACCAGGCGACTGCCTGATCGAGCCTTTTGTCGGTGCTGGTTCTGTGTTTCTTAACACGGACTACGAGCGCTATCATCTGGCCGATATCAACAGTGACCTGATTAATCTGTACAACATTGTCAAAACGCGCACTGCGGAATTTATTGACGATGCCGGTAAGCTATTCACACCGGAAACTAACTGTGCGGAGTTTTACTACGCGCAGCGCATCGCTTTCAATGCCAGCCGTGATATCTATCATCGTGCCGTGCTGTTTCTGTATCTCAACCGTCATGGTTACAACGGTTTGTGCCGCTACAACCTGCGTGGCGAGTTCAATGTGCCCTTTGGTCGTTATCGCAAACCCTACTTCCCGGAAGCGGAACTGTTATGGTTTGCTGAGCGATCGCAAAAAGCGACTTTTGTCTGCGAATCTTACGATGTTACTCTGAACCGCGCGCATCAAGGCTCGGTGGTGTATTGCGATCCGCCATACGCCCCCCTGACAGCGACGGCTAATTTTACCGCCTACCACACCAACAGTTTCAGCCTGCGTGAGCAGCAGCATCTGGCGGAGCTGGCGGCAATGCTGGCGGAAGAGAGCAGGATCCCGGTATTGATTTCCAACCACGATACTAAGCTGACGCGTGAGTGGTACCGGAATGCGGTACTACACGTTGTCAAAGCCCGGCGTTCCATCAGCCGAAGCATAAGTGGTCGCACTCACGTAGACGAACTGCTGGCGCTTTTCCGCTAGCCTGTTTCGTCCGCGACCAACGCATTACGCCAGCGCATGCTGGCGCACAAAATTGGGAGAATCGGATGAAACAATTTTTACTGGCCCCTTCAATCCTCTCTGCTGACTTTGCCCGTCTGGGTGAGGACACCGCCAGGGCGCTGGCGGCAGGTGGTGACGTGGTGCATTTCGATGTGATGGATAACCACTATGTTCCCAATCTGACCATGGGGCCGATGGTGCTGAAAGCGCTGCGCGATTATGGCATCACGGCACCTATTGATGTTCATCTGATGGTAAAACCGGTTGATGAACTCATCCCGGCCTTTGCCAAAGCGGGTGCCAGCTACATCACCTTCCATCCGGAAGCCAGCCAGCATGTTGACCGTACCCTGCAACTGATTAAAGAACACGGTTGTAAAGCGGGTCTGGTGTTCAACCCGGCAACCCCGCTCAGCTATCTTGATTACGTCATGGATAAACTGGATATCATCCTGCTGATGTCAGTGAATCCTGGTTTTGGCGGTCAATCCTTTATTCCCGGTACGCTGGATAAGCTGCGTCAGGCGCGTCGCCTTATCGACCAAAGCGGCTACGATATCCGTCTGGAAGTGGACGGTGGGGTGAAAATCGACAATATCGCTCAGATCGCTGCCGCCGGTGCGGACATGTTTGTTGCCGGTTCTGCCATCTTTGGTCACCCCGATTACAAAAAAGTGATCGATGATATGCGCGGCGAACTGGAGAAAGTTAATGGCTCATTTCACTGATATTCACGCGCTGGCGTTTGATCTCGATGGCACGCTGGTGGACAGCGCGCCAGGTCTGGCACAGGCTATCGATCATGCTCTGGCCGATCTGCAATTGCCACCCGCTGGCGTGGCGCGTGCTTCGACTTGGATTGGCAACGGGGCTGATGTGATGATGACCAGGGCACTGACCTGGGCGCTGGGCCGCGAACCACAAGACAATGAACAGCGTGATGCACGGACGCTGTTTGATAAGTATTACGCGGAAACGGTGGAAGCGGGCAGTACGCTATTTCCTCAGGTGAAAGCCACGCTGGCAAAACTGGCTGAAAAAGGGTTGCCACTGGCGATTGTGACCAACAAACCCACGCCGTTTGTTGCCCCTTTACTGGCTTCGCTGGGGATTGCCGAATACTTTTCACTGATCATCGGCGGTGATGATGTGGTAGTGAAAAAGCCGCATCCAGCGGCGATCTTCCTCGTACTGGGACGATTTGGCGTGCTGCCACAGCAATTGCTGTTTGTTGGCGATTCACGCAATGATATTCTCGCTGCCCAGGCGGCAGGTGTACCGAACATCGGCATGACCTTTGGCTACAACTACGGCGAACCTATCGCCAGCAGCCAACCCGATTTAACTCTCGATTCTTTTGACGAACTTCTGCCCGCTCTCGGGCTGTGATTATCAGGACATAAGCATGAGCAAACCCATCGTTTTCAGCGGCGCCCAGCCTTCCGGTGAACTGACCATTGGCAACTATATGGGTGCGCTGCGTCAGTGGGTGCAGATGCAGGATGATTTCCACTGCATTTACTGCATCGTCGATCTGCACGCCATTACCGTCCGCCAGGATCCCGTCGCGCTGCGTAAGGCCACGCTGGATACGCTGGCGTTGTATCTTGCCTGTGGTATCGATCCGAACAAAAGCACCATTTTTGTTCAGTCGCATGTACCGGAGCACGCCCAACTGAGCTGGGTCCTCAACTGCTACGCCTACTTCGGCGAGTTGAGCCGCATGACGCAGTTCAAAGATAAATCCGCTCGCTACGAAGAGAACATCAATGCCGGTCTGTTTGATTATCCGGTGCTGATGGCTGCCGATATTCTGCTGTATCAGACCAACCAGGTTCCGGTAGGGGAAGATCAGAAGCAGCATCTGGAACTGAGTCGCGATCTCGCACAACGTTTCAACGCGTTGTATGGCGATATCTTTAAGGTGCCGGAGCCGTTCATCCCGAAATCAGGGGCGCGCGTGATGTCGCTGCTGGAGCCGACCAAAAAGATGTCGAAATCAGACGACAATCGCAACAACGTGATTGGTCTGCTGGAAGATCCGAAATCCGTGGTGAAGAAGATCAAGCGTGCGGTGACAGATTCCGAAGAGCCGCCAGTGGTGCGCTACGACATCAAAGAGAAAGCCGGGGTATCGAACCTGCTGGATATTCTCTCGGGTGTGACGGGGAAAACCATCGCCGAGCTGGAACAGGAATTCGAAGGCAAAATGTACGGCCATCTGAAAGGTGCGGTCGCGGATGCGGTTTCCGGCATGCTGGTCGAGTTGCAGGAGCGTTATAATCGCTATCGCAATGACGAAGCTTTCCTTAACCAGGTGATGCGTGATGGCGCGGCCAAAGCCCGTGCACATGCGCAGGAAACGCTGAAGAAAGTCTACGAAGCGGTGGGTTTTGTTGCCCAGCCGTAAGCGGCAGCGCAGGTAAATCAGCGCGGCGGGCCATCATGGTCCGCCGTTTTTTTATCAGAACCAGCGCAACTGTGAACGCAGGCCGACCACCCGTCCCACAATAATCAGCGCCGGGCTGGCAAATTGGTGAGCCAGCGTCGCCAGCTCGCCCAGGGTCCCTGTTGCCACACGTTGTTGCGGCGTGGTGCCGTTTTGTACCAGCGCGACCGGCATCTCCGCTTCCATGCCATGCAACATCAGCTGCCGCTGAATCTCCGGTGCCTGCGTCAGGCCCATATAAAACACCAGCGTCTGCTGTTCCGCAGCCAGCTTTTGCCATTCAATTTTGCCATGCTGTTGCAAATGGCCTGTGACAAAACGCACGCTCTGCGCATGATCGCGGTGAGTCAGCGGAATGCCGCTGTAGGCCGCACAGCCCGATGCTGCCGTAATGCCGGGCACCACGCTGAAAGGAATATTATGCTGCGCCAGCACTTCCAGCTCCTCACCACCGCGACCAAAAATAAAGGGATCGCCGCCTTTGAGCCGCACCACGCGTTTGCCGCGCTGTGCCTGCTCCAGCAGCAATTGATTGATCTCCGCTTGCGGGACGCAGTGGTGTCCGGCGCGTTTACCCACGAAGATACGTTCCGCATCCCGGCGCACCAGATTAAGTATCGGGTCTGATACCAGCCGGTCATATACCACCACATCGGCCTGCTGAATATGTTGTAAGCCCTTCAGCGTCAGCAAGCCTGCATCCCCTGGCCCGGCACCGACCAGCACTACTTCACCCTGCTGCGACAGCGGGGCATCGAACAAGGTATCGACCAGGGCATCCGCGCGAGGTTGGTCACCATTGGCAAGGGTTTGTGCCAGACGGTCGCTGGCGAAGAAGCGTTCCCAGAAATGACGGCGCTGCGCCATGCTGTTAAACCGCTTTTTCACCCGCTCGCGCAGTGAACCGGCCAGAGTCGCCAGTTGCCCGAGATGCTGCGGCAGCATGGCTTCCAGTTTTTCGCGCAACAGCCGTGCCAGTACTGGTGCGCGACCACCAGAAGAGACGGCGATCATCAGCGGTGAGCGGTCAACAATCGAAGGCATGATGGCGCTGGCCTGTTCCGGCGCATCCACCAGGTTACAAAAAATCCGGCGTGCTTCTGCGGCTGCGCCCACCTGTTGATTCACTGCATCATCATCGGTGGCGGCAATCACCAGCCAGCAGTCATCCAGCCAGGCTTCAGTGAAAGCGCCACTGAGTAGCACCACTTTCCCTTGTTGTGCCCATTGCTGAAAAGCAGGGGAGAAATCCAGCGCACCGACGTGCAGGTCTGCACCGGCGTCCAGTAACAGGCGTGCTTTACGCTCTGCGACATCACCACCGCCCACCAGCAAACAGCGTTTGCTGTGAAGGCGACAAAACAGGGGAAAGTAATCCATAGCTGATCCTAAAAACTGCGAGGGCGTAGTATTAAACTTCCGTAGCGGCGCAATTTATTGCGCTATTTTCAGGAAAAACCCGCGCGATAAATCGCGCCGCTACGGAATGTGGTGCGTTATGCCGATTTGAGCGCACTGGCGGACGATGCAGCCTGTGGCCGTTGTGCCTGCGGTGTGGCGTACCAGTAACCGAGGCCCATCAGCACCATGCCAGAGAACATATTGCCCAGCGTCACCCACAGCAAATTATGGCCAATGCCTTGCAAAGTCAGGTCTGCATTATGCTGACCAAACCATGACAGCGCAAAGAGCGTCATATTGGCAACCGAGTGTTCGAAACCAGAGGCGATAAACGCCAGCAGGCACCACCAGATAGCAAGAAACTTCGCCGCGCCTTCAGTACGAACCGCCATCCAGATCGCCAGACATACCAGCCAGTTACACAGCGCCCCTTTAAAGAACAGCGCCATCGCGGTCTGGCTGGTTTTGGCCAGTGCCACGCTATGAATCAGGGAACCGGCATTGGGCAGCAACGCACCTGCTGCATAGTAATAAAACAGCGCCACCAGCACCGAACCCAGCAGGTTGCCCAGCCAGGTTTGCGGCAGTATGCACCACATCTGACTATGACGAATCGCGCCTGCTTTGACGCCAATGGTCAGGAACATGGTATGACCGGTGAACAGCTCGGATCCGGCGATAAGAACCAGCGTTAATGCGATGCCGAAGGTCGAACCCATAATCAGCGGACGGTAAGCCGGGTCGGCGAGGTTACCAAGGGTGAAGATCAGGATAATGGCCAGCCCGACATACGCGCCTGCCATTGCCGAGCCGATCCAGAATGCCAGCGGACTTTGTTGCGCGGTGCGCGCGATTCGCGCCGCGTTAGCAGCGCATTTTTCCAGGGTATCAGTAAACATAAAAATTTCTCAAAAAGTAAAAAATCAGTCAGACGCACACTTCTACGCGGCCATTGCTGACGCGCACCGGGTAGCTCGCTACCGAACGTGATGCATCCTCAAGGCAGAGACCGTCGCTCAGACGGAAGCGTTGTTTTTTCAGCGGGCTGGCCACCCATAATGCCTGCTGATGTTCGGCGATAATGCCGCGTGACAGCACGCTGGCCTCGGCGAAGGGGTCGATATTGCTCAGGGCGTACAGTTGCTGATCCTGTGTGGGACGAAAGATGGCAATTTGCTGTCCCTGAACCAGGGCGCATACGCCGGTGGCGGGCAGAATCTGGCTCAGTTCGCAGACGGCATTCCACTGGCTCATGCGTTGGTCTCCTCAATCTGGGTGACGTCAATGCGCTCAGCGGGACGCGCCGGGCGATGCTGATCGCGGACGTTGATATTCTGTATCAGCGGGTCACGCTGTGGACTGTTGATAAAGGTGGCGAAATGGCTCTGCTGTTGGGGATCGTTGACGGTGGCTGCCCATTCGCACTCTGCCAGGTCACGCAGGCGTGCCAGTTCGCTCTCCAGCTGGCTGTTCAGACCGAGTTTGTCATCCACAATCACCTTGCGCAGGTAATCAATGCCGCCATCCATACTTTCCAGCCAGACGGAGGTGCGTTGCAGGCGGTCACCGGTGCGGATGTAGAACATCATAAAACGGTCGAGATAGTGCAGCAGGGTGTCGTGATCGAGGTCGGCGGCCAGCAGGTCGGCATGACGTGGCTTCATCCCGCCGTTGCCGCAGACATACAGATTCCAGCCTTTTTCGGTGGCGATCACGCCAACGTCTTTGCCCTGGGCTTCGGCGCATTCACGGGTACAGCCAGAGACACCAAACTTCATCTTGTGCGGGGTACGGATGCCTTTGTAGCGGTTTTCCAGTTCGATGCCGAAACCGAGACTGTCGCCGACACCGTAGCGGCACCAGGTGCTGCCGACGCAGGTTTTCGCCATACGCAACGCTTTGGCATAGGCCTGGCCAGTTTCAAAGCCAGCGGCAATCAGCTGTGACCAGATGGCGGGCAAGTCGTCGCGTTGTGCACCAAATAGGCCGATACGCTGTGAACCGGTGATTTTGGTGTAGAGATTATACTGGCGCGCCACTGCGCCGATGGCCAT
This sequence comes from Pantoea cypripedii, assembly GCF_011395035.1. NCBI lineage: Bacteria > Pseudomonadati > Pseudomonadota > Gammaproteobacteria > Enterobacterales > Erwiniaceae > Pantoea > Pantoea cypripedii. The sequence continues at coordinate 3,948,176 of NZ_CP024768.1, read as the reverse complement.
CAGCCCTTCGGGGGTAATTTCACCGCCCGCAGAGCGCGGGATCACCGAATAGGTGCCATCTTTCTGGATATTGCCGAGGAACAGATCGTTGCTGTCCTGCAATGGCGTATGCTGAGGCTTGAGGATGTGTTCGTTCCAGCAGGAAGCCAGCAGCGAACCAACGGTGGGTTTACACACCTCGCAACCGTAACCCTGGCCGTATTTCGCCAGCAGAGCATCGAACGATTTAATCTCTTCGACCCGAATCAGGTGATATAGCTCCTGACGCGAATAAGGGAAGTGGGCGCACAGATGGTTGTTCACCTCGATACCCTGACGGCTGAGTTCCGCATTCAGCACCTGCGTAATCAACGGAATACAACCACCACAGCCCGTACCCGCGCGGGTTTCAGCTTTCAGTGCCGCAACGGTGTGGCAGCCATTCTTCACGGCATTGACGATATCGCCCTTGCTGACGTCGAAGCAGGAGCAGATTTGTGCGCTTTCCGGCAACGCATCAACGCCAATCGACGGCTTCTCGCCGCTGCCTGCGGGCAGGATCAGCCGCTCCGGGTGTTCCGGCAGGGTGATGCTATTCAGCGTCAGCTGCAGCAGGTTGCCATAGTCACTGGTGTCGCCCACCAGCACCGCGCCGAGCAGCGTTTTGTTGTCTTCACTGACAATCAGACGTTTGTAAATGGAGCGTTGTTCATCAAGCCAGACATAGCTACGTGCGCCAGGCGTCCGTCCGTGGGCATCACCAATGCCGCCCACATCCACACCCAGCAGTTTTAACTTCGCACTCATGTCCGCACCGGCAAAGAGGTTATCGCGGCCGACTAAGGTATCACTGGCAACCTGCGCCATTTTGTAACCGGGAGCCACCAGGCCAAAAGTCCGGTTCTGCCAGGCGGCACACTCACCAATGGCGAAAATGGCCGGATCGCTGGTTTGGCAGCGGTCATCAATCGCAATTCCCCCGCGCGGGCCGAGTGGCAGGCCGCATTGCTTCGCCAGCTGGTCCTGCGGGCGAATACCGGTGGAGAACACGATAAAATCGACATCCAGCGTGCTGTCATCGGCGAATTGCAGCGTTTTACCGCCTTTGCTGTGATGGACAATCTGCCGGGTATTTTTGCCGGTATGGACCTGCACGCCCATCTGCTCAATTTTGCGACGCAGTTGTACGCCCCCCTGGGCGTCGAGCTGCTCCGCCATCAGCACCGGCGCGAACTCGATCACATGGGTTTCAATGCCGAGATTTTTCAGCGCCCCTGCGGCTTCCAGTCCGAGCAGACCGCCGCCTATGACCGCGCCGCGTTTGCTGCGACGCGCACAGGCCTCAATGGCGTTAAGGTCTTCAATGGTGCGATAAACAAAACAGTCGCTGCCTTCCGAACCCTGAATCGGTGGGATCCACGGATAAGAGCCGGTAGCGAAAATCAGCGTGTCGTAATGTACCGCCCGGCCGGTATTGGAGTGAATCAGCTTTTCATCACGATTGATGGTGATGGCGCGTTCACCCAGCAGCAGATTGACCTGATGTTTCTCATAGTAACCCTCACGTACCAGCGAGAGTTCTTCTGCGGTGTGATGGGAAAAATAGGCGGACAGGTGGACGCGGTCGTAAGCGACCCGTGGCTCTTCACAAAAAACGGTGATCGCAAACTGGCCTGCTTCAGCCTTGTCGATCAGTTCTTCAATAAAGCGGTGGCCAACCATGCCGTTGCCAATAATGACGACGTTGTGTTTGCTCATGCTTGCCTCAAAATTAAAATATCTATGGCTACCTTAACGCGCACGTCTTGCGGCTTATTGATGCATGTCAAATGCGCCTTTATATACCTATTTTGAGGTATGTCACTGATTCTGAACACATTCGTAGCAACGTCAGGTTCGTGCTAGCTTAAGACGTTGTGTTTCAACGGGAGAAAGGCATGGCGACGTCACTGAAGTGGATCAACAACCTGCGCTTAGCGGGGCGGGATGGGCTGTGGCAAATCGAAATCGAACAGGGAAAAATTACCCGCGTGGTGCCCCAGTCGGCAGCCTGTAGCGTGCAGGAAGGCGTGCTTGATGCGGAAGGTGGGCTGGCAAGCGCGCCTTTTATTGAACCGCATATTCATCTTGATACCACGCAAACTGCCGGAGAACCGGCATGGAATCAGTCCGGTACGCTGTTTGAAGGCATTGAGCGCTGGGCTGAGCGTAAAGCGTTACTCAGCCATGAAGATGTTAAACAGCGTGCGAAACAGACGCTGAAGTGGCAGATCGCCAACGGTATCCAGCATGTTCGTACCCATGTGGATGTCTCCGACCCCACGCTCACCGCGCTGAAAGCCATGCTGGAAGTGAAGGCGGAGATGGCTCCGTGGATTGATATCCAGATTGTCGCCTTTCCGCAGGAAGGCATCCTGTCGTATCCCAACGGGGAAGCATTGCTGGAAGAAGCGCTGCGGCTCGGCGCGGATTTGGTTGGCGCGATCCCGCATTACGAATTTACCCGCGAGTATGGCGTCGAATCATTACATATTGCCTTTGCGCTGGCGAATCGTTACGACCGGCTGGTGGATGTGCACTGTGATGAAATTGATGATGAGCAGTCGCGCTTTGTGGAAACCGTCGCGGCACTGGCCCATCGTGAGGGCATGGGTGAACGCGTGACCGCCAGCCATACCACGGCGATGCATTCGTATAACAATGCCTACACCTCGCGTTTGTTCCGCCTGCTGCGCCTGTCGAAGATTAACTTTGTCGCTAACCCGCTGGTGAATATTCATTTGCAGGGCCGCTTTGACAGCTATCCCAAACGACGCGGCATCACCCGGGTGAAGGAGATGCTGGAGGCCAACATCAACGTCTGCTTCGGCCACGATGACGTGTTTGATCCCTGGTATCCATTAGGCACGGCCAGCATGTTGCAGGTACTGCATATGGGGCTGCACGTTTGTCAGTTGATGGGGTATGAACAGATTGATGCAGGATTGCAGCTGATCACCACCAATAGCGCCAAAACCATGCAACTCAAGCATTACGGTATCGAGCCGGGCAATGATGCCAGCCTGATTATTCTGCCCGCAGACAGCGGTTTTGATGCGGTGCGGCGTCAGGTGCCGGTGCGTTATTCGTTGCGTAAAGGGGAACTGGTGGCGGCAACGGAGCCAGCGAGAAGTGAGATCTTTTTGCATGAGACGGAAGCGGTCACCTTCCGGCGTTAAGTCGCAGGGCGGACTGACGTCCGCCCATCAATCTTAGTGGGTGATATGGCCATGCTGGCGATGTTTAGTGACAAAGCCGAGCAGTACACACATTACGAACACCACGGCATACAAGCCGTTGGCGGTTGCCAGCGCGGCATGCGCGCCACCGCTCGCCACAATCGGGCCAGTGACCACAAAGGTCAGCATGGTGCCGACGGTACCGCAGGTCAGGATAAAGTTGACCAGCTTCGGTGAGGACGCTTTGGTTTGCAGCGAACCGAGGGTGATGATGGTGGTGTAGATGGCGCTGGAGCTGAAGCCGAGCGTCATGATGATCCAGTGCAGCATATTGGCGTCACTGGTGCTGACAAACCAGTACATCAGGACGGTGGCAATGGCCGCCAGCACCATCAGGATACGTTGCAGATCAAAGAAGCGCAGCAGGAAGCTGAACACCCACATCCCCACCATATACGCTGTCCAGAAATTCCCCACCAGCTGGCCCGCCGCGGCAATATCCATACCCATGGTTTTGGTGGCGTATTCCGGCACCCAGGAGATAAAACCGAGCTGACCGAGGATGTAGCACAGTGCGGCAATCGACAGGAATAGCACGCCGATGCCCCATTTTTCTTTCTCCGCCGCCTGGGTTTCGGTGTTGTTTTTCAGCACCGGGAATTCCACGCACAGCGCCAGCACGAAGATGGCGATGTAAATCACGCCAATGCAGGCATAGACCCAGTACCACGGCAGAGCACGCGCCAGCAAAATACCCGCAATGATGGGAAACACCGTCCCGGCCATACTGAAGAAGGAGTCAGTAAACAGCAGACGTGAGCCACGCTGACGGCCATCATACAGATGGGTAATCAGGAAGGTGCCGATCGACATGGTAATCCCGCTCACCACGCCAAGCACAAACATGCACAGCGAGAACACGGACAGGTTGTGGCTGGTCATCAGACCCAATACCGCCAGTACCATCAGCACAAAACCAAATATCAGCTGACGTTTTAACGGCACAATGACCATCAGCCAGGCGTTCAAAAAGACTGCCACCAGAATACCGGTATTGAGGAAGGTAAAGGTGTTGCTCATTTCTGAGATGGGTAACTGGAAATATTGCGCGATATTGTCCAGCACCATCCCGGTCACAATCACCAATGCGCCAGTGAGCGCATATGAGAAAAAGCTAATCCAGGTAAGGCCAATGCGATTACGGTTTGTCATGTTGGGAACCTGTTTTGAGCACCGAAGTTGGCAAAAAGTGTCATGAATTGTAAATGCAACTGTGACCTTAATAAACAAAGAGTGAAATATGGTTATCAGATTTCATTAATAGTGTGATTCAAGTCACGCAAATGATTGCGTGGCGCGGGATTGGGGCCATTTACCGTCGCCGCGTAAATATAAGTAAAACGCTGGCTCTTGTATTACATGCTCTTTACAATCAATCTCGTTTTTGAGCTGGCTCTCCATGGTAAGGAATCTTTCATGTTTAAACGTACTTTGACAGCGGCCGTAGCCCTGTTAGCGCTCTCATCTATTTCCGCTTCCGCCCTGGCGGCGAAAGGCGATCCCCATGTTCTGCTCACCACCTCTGCGGGCAATATCGAACTCGAATTGAATGCACAGAAAGCCCCGGTTTCGGTGAAAAATTTTGTCGACTACGTCAATAATGGTTTCTATAACAACACGATTTTCCATCGCGTGATCCCTGGCTTTATGGTGCAGGGCGGTGGCTTCACCACCGATATGCAGCAGAAGCAAACCAACGCACCGATTAAAAACGAGGCGGACAACGGCCTGCGTAACCTGCGTGGCACCATTGCGATGGCGCGCACCGCAGAAAAAGACAGCGCGACCAGCCAGTTCTTTATTAACGTCACTGATAATGCCTTCCTCGATCACGGTCAGCGTGATTTCGGCTACGCGGTATTTGGTAAAGTTGTGAAAGGAATGGATGTGGCCGATAAGATGGCCCAGGTGCCGACCAAAGATGTAGGTCCGTACCAGAATGTGCCGTCAAAACCGATCGTTATCCTCTCGGCGAAAGTTCTCCCCTGATTTATCGGCGCGTCATTTCATGATGGCGCGTCCTGCCGCTCTCCGGCAAAGCGAATATTTGCTGCTTATACTTAGGGCAAATTGCTTGCCGGAGGCTCTATGACCAGCAAACTGACCGATAAACAGAAAGCCACCCTGTGGCAACAACGTCGCGCTGCCAGCTACCAGGCCAGCTGTCGTCTGGCGGGTTATACGCTGAACGAACCGGCAATCACACCTGAACAGGCCTCAGCCCGGCTGACCTCGTTAAGGAGGCAATATGGCGGATAATTCTCTGGCGGTACGCGACCCTTATCTGTGGCACAACGATAATGTGCTGAAAAACCGTCTGGATATTCACGATAGCGCACAGCTACGCAAAGCTGAGCTGGCGTTCAGTGCCGCGCGGCTCGCGACGCTGGAGCTGGGACCAGTGCAAAGGGGTATGCCGTGGCTTTGCCATATTCATCGCACGTTGTTCCAGGACCTTTACACCTGGGCCGGGGAGTTGCGGACCGTGGATATCTGGCGTGACGAGACCCCCTATTGTCACTGCGCATATATCGAGAAAGAGGGCAATAATCTGATGAGCGCGCTGGCAGATGAGGAGGTACTGACTCATCTGCCGCAGGATGAGTTCGTCGCGCGTCTGGCGCATTACTATTGTGAGATCTATGTGCTGCACCCATTCCGGGCGGGTAATGGTCGGACCCAGCGTATCTTCTTCGAGCAACTGGCGTTGCATGCCGGCTATCTGCTGACCTGGGATAAACTGAACCACGATAGCTGGCGAGCGACGATTCGCGATGCCGTCGAGGGCGATTTAACCGCGCTCAGCGCGCAATTTGCAAAAGTGGTAAGTCCCGCCCGTTAAAATGCGTAGAATGGCGGCGGTTTTACCGGCCTGAGGGCGCTATGCTGCTGCTAATTGATAATTACGACTCCTTCACCTGGAATCTCTACCAGTATTTCTGCCAACTGGGCGCTGATGTCAGGGTGGTGCGCAATGATGCCATCACCCTGGACGAGATGGATGCGCTTCCTCTGAGCCATCTGGTGATTTCACCTGGCCCCTGTACGCCGGACCAGTCCGGTATCTCACTGGCGGCCATCCGCCACTTTGCCGGTCGTCTGCCGATCCTCGGTGTGTGTCTGGGCCATCAGGCGATTGCCCAGGCCTATGGTGCCCAGGTGGTGCGTGCGCGTCAGGTAATGCATGGCAAAACCTCGGCGATTCGCCATAACGATAGCGGTGTGTTTCGCGGGCTGAACAATCCCCTCACTGTGACCCGTTACCATTCGCTGATTGTGGCGCGGGATTCGCTGCCCGACGCGTTTGAGGTGACGGCCTGGAGCCTGCGCGAGGGGGAGCCTGATGAAATAATGGGGTTCCGTCATAAAACGCTGCCACTGGAAGGGGTACAGTTCCATCCGGAAAGCATTCTCAGTGAACAGGGACATCAGCTGCTGGCAAATTTCCTGCGGCCTTAAGTTGTGTTTGCCTTTATGTGATTTTTTATGCATATTTTGTGATTATAATTTCACGTCAACTCAACAAATAACCCGATGAGGTCGGCAATGGCAGCAGAAAAACTAGCGGTAACCCGGGAAACGTTCGATAACGTAATTTTGCCTGTTTATGCACCTGCGCAGTTTGTGCCGGTTAAAGGCAAGGGTAGCCGAGTCTGGGATCAGCAGGGCAAAGAATATATCGATTTTTCCGGCGGCATCGCAGTGACTGCGCTCGGCCATTGCCATCCGGCGCTGGTGGAAACGCTGAAAACCCAGGGTGAAACCCTGTGGCACACCAGCAACGTATTTACCAATGAACCGGCGCTGCGCCTGGCAAGCAAACTGATTGCGGCCACCTTTGCCGAACGCGTGTTCTTTGGCAACTCCGGGGCAGAAGCCAACGAAGCGGCGTTCAAACTGGCGCGTTATTACGCCTGCAAAAAACACAGTCCGTTCAAAAGCAAAATCATCGCTTTCCACAATGCGTTTCATGGGCGCACGCTGTTTACCGTCTCGGTTGGCGGCCAGCCGAAATATTCCGATGGTTTTGGTCCGAAACCGGCGGATATCGTGCATGTGCCTTTCAACGATCTGGCGGCGGTGAAAGCGGTGATTGATGATCACACCTGTGCCATCGTGGTCGAGCCGATCCAGGGCGAAGGCGGTGTGATGCCGGCTACCCCGGAATTTATGCAGGGTCTGCGTGCCTTATGTGATGAATACCAGGCGCTGCTGGTGCTGGATGAAGTGCAGAGCGGCATGGGGCGTAGTGGCAAGCTGTTCGCTTATGAACACTACGGTATCACCCCGGATATCATCACTACGGCGAAAGCGCTGGGCGGTGGTTTCCCGGTGAGCGCCATGCTGACCACCCATGAAATCGCTTCAGTGATGGCGCCTGGCGTGCATGGCACCACTTATGGCGGCAACCCGCTGGCCTGTGCGATTGCTGAAACGGCGCTGGATATCATCAACACGCCAGAAGTGCTGGAGGGTGTCGAAGCACGTCGTCAGCAGTTCGTGGCGGCGCTGAAAGCGCTGGATAGCAAGTTTGACCTGTTCAGTGACATCCGTGGCAAAGGGCTGCTGATTGGTGCCGCGCTGAAGCCGCAGCACGCCAGCAAAGCACGCGATATCCTGCATGCGGCGGCGGCGGAAGGTTTGATGATCCTTACCGCCGGGACCGATGTGATCCGTTTTGTCCCGTCGCTGGTGATTGAACCGACCGATATTGAAGAAGGGATGGCGCGGTTTGCCGTGGCGGTTGAAAAGGTGCTGGCAGCATAAACTAATTTTTTACCCGCAGTCCCATCAGCCAGCGACCATGATGCGGTCGCTGGCTCCACGCCAGTGAAGAGATGGTATGCATCACGTTAAGGTGTTGCAGAATCCGCTTCACATGCTGCTCAACAATGGTTACCGCTCCCTCATTGATATTTTCCGGCGCTTCCAGCACGTTGCTGTCGTTGCCCGGTCCGTCATATTCCAGCCGCTGCTGACAGCGCTGCAACGCGATTTCACAGGATTGCAGATACTTCTCCGCCAGTTTCGGCGTCAACATAGTGTGCTCACGCGCCAGAATGGTCATGGCGTTGATATGTTCGACAATAAACTGGCTGTGCGTCACCCATAGCCGCATATCTTTCAGATACTGCGAGTTAAAACCGGGTTCGGTCATCGCCTGATTAAGTGAGTTAAACATGGCGTTGTGCGCCTGATTAACCTTAACGCGCTGATACGCCAGTTTCTCCGGCGACTGCTCCGGCCCGAGCAGCAGCTGCAAGGCTTCCTGGTCCGCTTCCAGCGCATCGTGTGCGTTCTTGCGTAGTAAGCCGCTCTGCCACTGTGGCCACAGCCAAATCATGCCGCCGAAGGCAATCAGGCATCCCATCAGCGTGTCCATCATGCGCGGCAGCAGAAACTGCGCGCCATTCAGCGATAGCAGCTGGAGCGAATACACCGCCGTCACCGTAAAGCCAATCATCGACCAGCCGTAATATTTACGCGTCACCAGATAGCTGGCGAGGGTGATCGCCAGCATGAATAGCAGCGTGAGCGATTCCGGCACGGCGAAACGCAGCGAGGCGGCGGCAATTAATAGTCCGGCAAAGGTACCGAGTGCACGGTGCTGGATACGCACCCGCGTGGCGCTGTAGCCATTCTGGCTGACGAACATGGTGGTCATCAGAATCCAGTAGGGTTTAGGGATGTTGAAGAACAACGCCAGCGCGCTGCCAAACATCAGCATCACGGCAAACCGTGCCGCGGTGCGCAACGCGGGGGACTTTAGCGACAGGTAGCTGCGTAGCGCCGGAAAAAACGGCAAACGCCGCTGGCGGTCGGCCATCAGGTCACGGGTATAAAGGGGTTTCTGGGTGCGCAGAACGCGGGCTATCCGACTGAAATGGTACAGGCAAAAATTACCGACCGGATTATCCGGGTGCTGGCGCGCGATCTTTTCCAGCGCTCCGAGCTGCTTCTCCATATGAAAGCGCTCAGGCAGCTGGTGATACAGGATGGCATCGGCCAGTAGCCGCAGCCGCGCCGAGATGGTCTTCGCGTTCCAGCGGATCACCGCTTCAGCGTGGCTTTGCTCCACCAGTTTTTGTACTTCTTCGGGCTGATGGAGGCTGACCGAGATATGTTCCTGTAAATCGAGCGCCACCTGGAAGGCACGCGTCAGACGTTTATGGCTGTTGTTACGGCTGGCAGACAGCATATGCATCTGCTGATAACAGGTGGTGATCAGATCGACGGCTTTTTGCTGCCGGGCCAGCAGCGGAGGCAGCGCTTTTTCCGGATCGGTCAGCTGCGTCAGCAGGGTATATTTGGCATCGCAATAATCCGCCAGTTCGCGATACAGCAGGCTGAGGGTTTCACGCATTGGCTGTTCTTTCCACAGCCAGAACCAGAACCAGTTAAACAGCCCGTACCAAAGCGTACCGCCGATATACAGCAGCGGCGTCACCCAGATCGGCATACGTCCCGCCAGGCTCAGGGTGAAGATGGCAGCGATAAGCGTGCCCGGCAGCAAGCGGCCATGTAACGGGCTGATCTCACCCGTGACGCCAACCAGCAGTGGCAGGGCCAGCATAATCAGCGGCAAAGGAACGTGGTAATCCGTCAGCCATTGAATCAGAAAGCTGCCGGTGGCAAACAGGGAGCCGCCCACAATCAGGCGTTTAAAGAAGCGCTTATGCGGCGTATCAAGACCCGCGATATTGCAGCAGGCGGGAACGAGGGAGAACAGCAAACCTTTTTGCAGGTCACCAAACAGCCAGCCGAGAGCCACGGGCAGGCAAAGCACCAGCGTTTGCCGCAGGGCGTAATTAACTTCGGGATGATAGATGATTCGACGCCACATCAGCTCATCGCAGACAAAAACGGCGCGATGTTGCCATCACGCCGTGGGTGAGAAGGAATTAGCGGGTGCCGTAAACGACGATGGTTTTACCATGTGCGGAGATCAGGTTTTGATCTTCCAGCATTTTCAGAATACGGCCAACTGTCTCGCGTGAGCAGCCGACGATCTGACCAATTTCCTGACGGGTGATTTTGATCTGCATCCCGTCCGGGTGGGTCATGGCATCAGGCTGTTTGGCCAGATTAAGCAGCGTCTGCGCAATGCGGCCAGTCACATCAAGGAAGGCAAGGTTGCCGACTTTTTCTGATGTCACCTGCAGGCGACGTGCCATCTGCGCCGAAAGACGCATTAAAATATCCGGGTTTACCTGAATCAGCTGACGGAATTTTTTGTAGGAAATTTCAGCCACTTCGCAGGCAGTTTTTGCTCGTACCCAGGCACTACGTTCCTGACCTTCTTCAAACAGGCCAAGCTCGCCGATGAAATCCCCCTGATTGAGGTAGGAGAGAATCATCTCTTTGCCTTCTTCATCTTTGATCAGCACCGCAACGGCACCTTTCACGATGTAGTAGAGCGTTTCCGCTTTTTCACCCTGATGAATCAGGGTGCTTTTGGATGGATATTTGTGAATATGGCAATGGGACAGGAACCATTCGAGTGTAGGGTCTGTTTGCGGTTTGCCGAGAACCATTCGCTATTATCCTCTGTTGTAATCGTGCCCAAAACACAGGGGGCAATTTTCCCTGTCAGGCGGTGAAATCGTAGAGCGCTTCCGGTAAAGGAAATTATTCGGGTGGACTCTTAAGCCAGGCTTCTGATTCTTCCCGCCTTCGTCTATTGCGACGAAAATATTTTCAGCACTGTTTGTAGCACAGCTTTTGCTAGCTGTCTTCTGTTGTCTCGCTTCAGCAAAAGGGCGATTAGTCTGGATTGCTGTTTCTCAGGTGAAAGCGTACTCTGGCGGCAAATCAGCCTATTCAGGAGAAAGAATAATGCAGGCACGAGTCAAATGGGTGGAAGGGCTTACCTTTCTCGGAGAATCCTCATCTGGCCATCAGATATTAATGGATGGTAACTCGGGTGATAAAGCGCCGAGTCCGATGGAGATGGTGCTGATGGCGGCGGGTGGATGCAGCGCGATTGACGTGGTGTCTATCCTGCAAAAAGGACGCAATGAGGTTGCCGATTGCGAAGTAAAACTCACCTCTGAACGTCGTGAAGAAGCGCCACGTATTTTCACACACATCAACCTGCATTTTATTGTCAGCGGCAAGGATTTGGGTGATAAAGCGGTAGCCCGCGCGGTGGATCTTTCGGCAGAGAAATATTGCTCGGTGGCGATCATGCTCGGCAAAGGCGTCGACATCACCCACAGCTACGAGGTTATCGAGCTATAGCACGAACGTAGCGGCGCGATTTATCGCGCGGATTTTTCGTGCAGCATGCACGGTCATGCGATTAATCGCGCGGATTTTTCCCGCATCCTGCACGGGATCGCGCGATAAATCGCGCCGCTACATTATTCAATCCGTTTACCTTCAATCAGCCGTTGCACCAGCGGTGTCATAATCAATTCCATCGCCAGCCCCATTTTGCCGCCCGGTACCACCAGGGTGTTCATATGCGAAATAAAGGAATTCTGAATCATCGCCAGCAGGTAGGGAAAGGCAATGCCTTCCAGCCCACGAAAATGGATCACCACGAAGCTTTCATCCAGCGACGGAATTTCACGCGCCGCAAACGGATTGGAGGTATCGACGGTCGGCACGCGCTGGAAGTTGATATGGGTGCGCGAGAATTGTGGCGTGATGAAGTTGATGTAATCTTCCATAGAACGTACCACTGAATCCATCACCGCTTCGCGTGAATGGCCGCGTTCGCTGGTATCACGCACCAACTTCTGAATCCATTCCAGGTTTACGATCGGCACCACGCCGACCAGCAAATCCACGTGTTCGGCCACATTGTGTTGTTGCGTGACGACGCCGCCGTGCAGCCCCTCATAAAACAGCACATCGGTGTTTTCCGGCAACGGCTGCCACGGCGTAAAGGTGCCAGGCACCTGGTTCCACGGTACGGCTTCGTCGTAGGTATGCAGATATTTGCGCGACTGCCCGAGGCCGGATTGGCCATATTGTCTGAAGGTTTGTTCCAGCAGGCCAAAATCGTTGGCCTCCGGTCCGAAGTAGCTGATGTGACGGCCCAGATCGCGCGCTTTGCGGATCGCCATGTCCATCTCCGGACGCGTATAGCGATGGAAACTGTCGCCTTCCACTTCTGCGGCATGCAGATCCAGCTGCTGGAAAATTTTCCGGAAGGCAAGGCTGGTGGTGGTGGTTCCGGCTCCGCTGGAACCGGTAACGGCAATAACTGGATGCCTGGCTGACATAACAAAGCTCCCTGTGAAGTCCGGCGATGAGCATTGTTAGCACGAAATGCCGGGATGTGCATTAGCCGCGAAATTCACCGCGCGCCATGATATTGACGGTTTCGTGCAGTTCCGACCACACCAGTACCGCGTCGCCACGCTCCAGCTGGCGGCGCACATCGGCGACTTTCTGCGCCAGACTGCGCTCCTGTTCACCGTAGTCGGTGCCTTCGCGTAATACAAAGGCTTCAATCAGGTTTTCCAGCGTTTCGGGGGCAATTTGTTGCCATGGAATAATCACGATCACATATCCAGATAAGTTGATAACCACTGTGGCACGCGCTGCTCCAGCCACATTTGCGGGCGCAGCAATGTCCCGCCAACAAAGCCAACGTGGCCACCTTGCTGCGTCAATTGGTATTCAATTGATGGGGACAGCTGCTCCGGCTGCGGGATTACCGCATCGGTCATAAAGGGATCGTCTTTGGCATGGATGATCAGCAGCGGTTTACGTACCCCGATTAAATGCGGCATGGCGCTGGCGCGGTGATAATAATCTCCCGCATCGATAAAACCGTGTGCCCGTGAGGTGACGGCATCGTCAAAATCGCGCAGACGCCGCAGGGTCCGCAGCTGGCGTAAATCTACCGGTAACGTACCGGGCCAGGCGCGCAGCTTGCGCTTCGCATTTTTTTTCAACTGCGTCAGCAAATAGTGCTGATAAAAGCGTGAGAAACCGTTCTCCAGTTTCTGGCTGCACGGCTCCAGCAGCAGGGGGGCTGAGATGGCGACAGCGGCATCGAAGGGCGCATCACCGCCCTCCATTCCGGCGAGGCACGCCAGCATATTCGCACCCAGCGAGACACCCACCGCCGTGGTGGGCACCGTGCCCCATTCGCGCCTTAACCAGCGCAGGAAGTAGCTCGCGTCTTCCGTTTCACCGGAATGGTAAATGCGATGCAGACGATTGGGTTCGCCGCTGCAACCGCGAAAGTGCATCACCACCGCCAGCCAGCCCCGCGCCTGGCACGCCTGCATCAGCCCGTGGGCATAAGGGCTGTGGAAACTCCCTTCTAAGCCATGAAACAGGACCATGCGCGGTTTATGTGCGGCCTGCGCTGGATCTTCACTCCACGCGAGATCGACGAAATCACCATCCGGCAAATCAAGACGCTGCCAGTGCGGACGCAGGGTGACGCGCCGCCGCAGCAGGCGCGGAAGCAGGGTTTGCAGATGCGGATTGCGAAAGCCACTCAGCGGGACAAAGGTCTCGCCGGGCGGAGAATCAAAATTACTGTGGTAAACGCTTGTCTGATGCATATCTCGCTGATAGTTTCGATGAGTTTTTGGCTTTCCTGGGTGAGGAGCACCCGAATCAACATGGAACTAAGTCTGTTTTTATCAATGCTGGGCTTTCTCTGGGTCGCTGCGATCACGCCAGGGCCTAATAATATGTTACTTACCGCCTCCGCTGCCAACTTTGGCTTTCTGCGTACCTTCTCGTTGTTAATCGGCATCATGATCGGTATGCAGGTGATGCTGCTGATGGTGGCCTTTGGCGTGGGTGGTCTCATCCTACTCTATCCTTCCCTTCATCTGGTTCTTAAAATTGCCGGTAGCCTGTATCTGCTCTGGCTGGCGTGGAAAATTGCCACCGCCGAATATGAGAAACTGGATACGGATGCGGCACCTCCGGTACCCACGCCGTTCTGGCAGGGAGGGTTGCTGCAACTGATTAACCCGAAGGCCTGGCTGATGGCGCTGGGTGCGGTTGCCAGCTTTAGTCTGGCCGGTGCCGCCTATCTGCATTCCGTGGTGGCAATCAGCATCGGTATGGCGCTGGTCAACGTGGTTTCCGGGGTGATTTGGATGGGGTTTGGTTCGATCATCGGCCGTCTGCTGCGCAGCCCACGGGCGTGGAAAATCTTTAACCTGGCAATGGGGATTCTCACCGCCGCCTGTGTGCTGTTGATTTGGCACTGAATAAACCCGAGGCGCGGCAACGCGCCTTTTTGCTCTTTGCGCATAGCCTTGCCCGATGTTGATCTAAGAACCGATTTTCATTAGGGATAATTTTTAATTCCTTTATGAAACCATTGCTGCTGGCGACACTGCACCCAACATAAAAATATTGGGGTGCAAGATGATGGCAGTGAAGAAAACCATAACCACGTTAGCCGCAGCGCTGGCGTTGCTGACCTTCCAGGCCGAGGCGGTTAACGTCACGGTGGCTTATCAAACCTCGGCGGAACCGGCCAAGGTGGCACAGGCCGATAACACCTTTGCCAAAGAGAGCGGAGCCAGCGTTGACTGGCGCAAGTTCGATAGCGGGGCCAGTGTGTTGCGCGCCCTGGCCTCCGGTGATGTGCAGATTGGCAATATCGGCTCCAGCCCGCTGGCGGTAGCCGCCACGCAACAACTGCCGATTGAAGCCTTCCTGTTAGCGTCGCAGCTCGGTAATTCCGAGGCGTTGGTGGTGAAGAAATCCATCAGCACCCCCAAAGATCTGATCGGCAAACGTATTGCCGTCCCCTTTATCTCCACCACCCACTACAGCCTGCTGGCCGCGCTGAAGCACTGGGGCATCAAACCGACTGACGTGCAACTGGTTAACCTGCAACCGCCAGCGATTATTGCGGCCTGGCAGCGTGGCGATATTGACGGGGCTTACGTCTGGGCACCGGCGGTTAATGAACTGGAAAAGGATGGCAAGGTGCTGACTGACTCCTCTCAGGTCGGCAAATGGGGAGCGCCGACGCTGGATGTGTGGGTGGTACGTAAAGACTTTGCGCAGCAGCACCCGGAAATCGTCACGGCGTTTGCCCGTAGCGCGCTGGATGCGCAGAAAGCCTATATCGATAACCCGCAACAGTGGCTGAAACAGCCCGATAACCTCAGCAAACTGGCTCGTTTGAGTGGCGTGCCGGAAGCGCAGGTGCCGGGATTGGTTGAGGGCAACACCTATCTGACCGCACAGCAGCAGCTGGAGCAACTCGGCAAACCGGTGAATAAGGCGATTGTTGATACCGCACACTTCCTGAAAGAGCAGGGCAAGGTGCCGGATGCGGCCAGTGATTACAGCAGTTACGTGACCACCCGCTTCGTTGCCCCCTTAGTGAAATAACCGGAGGTCGTATGCTCAGCATCACCCATCTTAACGCGCGTTACGCCGGACAGCCTGCGTTGCAGGACATCAACCTGCAACTGGATCAGCGTGAACTGCTGGTGGTGCTGGGACCCTCCGGGTGTGGCAAAACTACGTTGCTGAATTTGATCGCCGGTTTTCTGCCGCTGGAATCCGGCAGCATCACGCTGGACGGTAAACAGGTCAATGGGCCGGGAGCTGAGCGTGGCGTGGTGTTTCAGAACGAAGGGTTGCTGCCGTGGCGCAACGTGATCGATAACGTCGCCTTTGGTTTGCAGCTGGCGGGGATGGCAAAAGCGGAACGCCATGCCATTGCCCGTCGCCTGATCCGTAAAGTCGGATTGGAAGGCGCGGAAAAGCGTTTTATCTGGCAGCTCTCTGGGGGTCAACGTCAGCGTGTGGGTATTGCCCGTGCGCTGGCAGCTGACCCTCAGCTGCTGCTGTTAGATGAACCCTTTGGTGCACTGGATGCCTTTACCCGCGAGCAGATGCAAACCCTGTTATTGACGCTGTGGCGCGATACCGGCAAGCAGATCCTGTTGATTACTCACGATATCGAAGAAGCGGTGTTTCTCGCCAGTGAACTGGTGCTGCTGTCGCCGGGGCCGGGGCGGGTGGTAGAACGTCTGAAACTCGATTTTGGCCAGCGTTTTGCCGACGGTGAACCCTGCCGCAGCATCAAATCCGATCCGGCGTTTATTGAACGGCGCGAATACGTGCTGAATCAGGTATTTGCTCAGCGGGAGGCGTTCGTATGAGTGCGTTAATTGATGATAAAGCGCGTGCGGCGCGTCCGCGTCGTCTGCGCTGGCCGTTGTCGCGTCAGCTGTCCCTGAGCCTGTTAAGCGTGGCGGTGTTGTTGCTGGTGTGGTGGGGGGTGACGGCACTGGGCTTGATTGCGCCGCTGTTTCTGCCACCACCGCAGCAGGTGTTGAAAAAGCTGCTGCTGATTGCCAGTCCACAGGGCTTTATGGACGCTACGTTATGGCAGCATCTCGGTGCCAGCCTGGCACGTATGCTGGTGGCGCTGTTCTTCGCTGCATTAATTGGCATTCCGGTAGGGATTGCTATGGGGCTGAGTCCGGCGATGCGTGGCCTGCTCGATCCGCTGATTGAACTTTATCGTCCGGTGCCGCCGCTGGCTTATTTACCGCTGATGGTGATTTGGTTTGGCATCGGCGAAACCTCAAAAATCTTACTGATTTATCTGGCGATTTTCGCTCCTGTCACCTTATCGACACTGGCGGGCGTGAAGAACGCCCAGCAGGTACGTATCCGCGCCGCGCTGGCGCTCGGTGCCACGCGCTGGCAGCTGTTGCGCTGGGTGATTTTGCCCGGCGCGCTCCCGGAAATCCTTACGGGCTTGCGTATTGGCCTCGGCGTCGGCTGGTCAACGCTGGTGGCGGCCGAACTGATCGCCGCCACGCGTGGACTGGGCTTTATGGTGCAGTCGGCGGGAGAGTTCCTGGCAACGGATGTGGTGCTGGCAGGCATCGCGGTGATTGCGTTGATCGCTTTTAGTTTAGAACTGGGTCTGCGCGCCTTGCAGCGCCGCCTGACGCCCTGGAATGGAGAACAGCAATGAACGAACGTGTGACTTTTACCGCGCTGGGGCCGTATATCGGTGCCCAGGTGAGCGAAGTCGATCTCAGCCGCCCGCTGAGCGATGCGCAATTTGAACAGCTTTATCATGGCCTGCTGCGTCATCAGGTGTTGTTCCTGCGTAATCAGGCGATTACGCCCGAGCAACAGCGTGCGCTGGCGGTGCGCTTCGGTGATTTACATATCCATCCGGTCTATCCTCATGCCGCCGGGGTGGAGGAAATCATCGTGCTGGATGCGCATCAGGACAACCCGCCCGATAACGATAGCTGGCACACCGATGTGACCTTTATCGAGACCCCTCCGGCGATCGCCATTCTGGCGGCTAAACTGTTGCCGGAAAGTGGCGGCGATACGCTGTGGGCCAGCGGCATTGCGGCTTATGAGGCGTTATCTGAACCGTTTAAAACCTTGCTGGCAGGATTGCAGGCGGAGCATGACTTTAAAAAGGCGTTCCAGGAGTTTAAATATCGCAAAACCGCTGAGGAACATCAGCGCTGGCAGCAGGCGGTGGCGAAGCACCCGCCGGTGCTGCATCCGGTGATCCGTACCCATCCGGTCAGCGGTCGCAAGGCGTTGTTCGTCAATGAAGGATTTACCACGCGCCTGGTCGGGGTGAGTGAGAAGGAGAGTGCCGCGCTGCTGGGCTTCCTGTTTGCACATAGCACCAAACCGGAGTTTCAGGTGCGCTGGCGCTGGCAGGAGCATGATGTGGCGATCTGGGATAACCGCGTGACGCAGCATTATGCCAATGCGGATTATTATCCGGCGCGCCGGGTGATGCATCGGGCAACGGTGTTAGGGGACAAACCGGTTTAAAACGCCCGTAGCGGGCTGCGACTGCGTTGCTGCGACGCGCCATGATACTCACATACTTTTGTATGCTCCGTTCATGGCGTGTCTGGCGCCTTGTCTCGCTCCGCTACGAACGTTTTAGCGACTCTGAGTCGTAGCGGCGCGATTTATCGCGCTCTTTTGACCTTTAAGGGGCAAAATACGCACGATAAATCGTGCCGCTACGGCATGTGCTGTCAGGGCGCAGCCAGCAGCTGCTCCAGCTGCTCCTGGGCATCCAGCCACGCCATTTCTGCTTCTTCCAGCGCCGATTTACTCTCGGCCTGACGTTGCAGCGCGGCGGTCAGATCCGCTTTGCGGCTTTGGTCGTAAATGGCGCTGTCGGACAGCAGCTGCTCGGCTTCGCTCAGCTGGCTCTGCCATTTCGCCATCTGCTTTTCGAGCTTCTCAATTTCTTTGCGCAGCGGCTGGGTTTGTACGCGTAACTCCGCCTCACGACGCTTCTGATCTTTGCGCGCCTGAGCGCTGTTGCCGCTTTCCTGCTTTGGTGCGGCATCCTGCTGTGCCTGCTGTTTTTGCAGGTCGCTCAGCCACTGCTGATAATCCTCAAGATCCCCTTCGAAGATATCCACTTTGCGATCATGTACCAGGTACAGATCGTCAGTGGTGGCGCGCAGCAAATGGCGGTCATGCGAGACCACCACCAGCGCGCCTTCAAAATCAATCAACGCTTCGGTCAGGGCCTGACGCATATCCAGATCGAGGTGGTTGGTCGGTTCATCGAGCAGCAGCAGGTTAGGGCGCTGCCAGACGATCAACGCCAGCACCAGGCGCGCCTTCTCGCCACCGGAGAAACGTTCGGTCACTTCGCTGACTTTATCGCCCTGGAAGCCAAAGCCGCCAAGGTAATCGCGCAGTTGCTGCTCCAGCGTTTTCGGCGCGATGCGCGCCAGGTGCTGCAACGGCGATTCGTCGGCACGCAGAAATTCCAGCTGGTGCTGGGCGAAGTAACCCAGCTTGATACCTTTCGCCAGCCCAATTTCACCCGCCAGCGGGGTTAACTCGCCTGCCAGCAGTTTGATTAACGTGGATTTACCTGCACCGTTACGCCCCAGCAGGCCAATACGTGAACCCGGTACCAGGTTAAGTTTGATGGCATCGAGAATGATGCGGTCGCCATAGCCTGCGGTGATCTTCTCCATTTTCAGTAATGGATTAGGCAGGCTTTCTGGTGCGCGGAAGCTGAAGCTGAACGGGTTATCAACGTGCGCAGGCGCAATCAGTTCCATGCGCTCCAGCATTTTGATACGGCTCTGTGCCTGTTTCGCTTTGGTCGCCTGGGCGCGGAAACGATCGATATAGCTTTGCAGATGCGCCACTTTCTCCTGCTGGCTTTGATACAGCGCCTGTTGCTGCGCCAGTTTGGCGACGCGCTGACGCTCAAACGAACTGTAGTTGCCGGTGTATTCAAACATCGTCTGTTGTTCGATGTGAATGATCTTATCCACCACCGGATCGAGGAAATCGCGGTCATGCGAAATCAGGATCAACGTACCTTCGTAGCTTTTTAACCACCGCTCCAGCCAGATCACCGCATCAAGATCGAGGTGGTTGGTTGGTTCATCGAGCAGCAGCAAATCAGAACGACACACCAGCGCCTGTGCGAGGTTGAGGCGCATACGCCAGCCGCCGGAGAAGTCGCTGACCGGGCGCTGGAGCTGTTCCTGGGAGAAACCGAGACCATGCAGCAGGCTGGAGGCGCGTGCCGGGATACTCCAGGCCTGGATCGCATCCAGCTTGCCGTGCAGCAGCGCGATGGCGTTGCCATCGTTACGCGCGTTAGCATCGGCTAATTCAGATTCCAGCTGACGATATTCGCGGTCGCCGTCGATAACATATTCCAGCGCAGCTTTACTGAGCGCCGGGGTTTCCTGATTGACCCAGGCCAGCGCCCAGTTGCCAGGGAAGGTCGCGCTACCGGCATCGCTGCTCATCTCACCTTTGAGCAGTGACAGCAGCGTGGATTTGCCGCAGCCGTTTTTACCCACCAGGCCAACTTTCTGCCCGGGGTTGATGGTTGCGGTAGCGTTATCCAGCAGCACGTTGGTGCCGCGACGAATTTGTAACGAGGAAAAGACAATCATAAGCGCCGTATCGTCAGAATATGTTAATTTACTGGCAACATAATTAGATGAACTGTTTAGTTGCGTCGAGCATGGTAGCGGAATTCCTGCGCTGTGACGATGCTTTGCTTTGGAGGGGAACGATGTCGCAGCCACCCAAAATCCTGCTGCTTTACGCCCATCCGGAATCTCAGGATTCGATTGCCAATCGGGTTTTGCTGCAGTCGGCTATGGAACTGGACCACGTCACGGTACACGATTTATACGCCCACTATCCGGATTTCTTTATTGATATTCACTACGAGCAACAACTGCTGCGCGAACATCAAATCGTGGTTTTCCAGCATCCGTTATATACCTACAGCTGCCCGGCATTGCTGAAAGAGTGGCTGGATCGGGTGCTGTCACGCGGCTTCGCCAGTGGCGTGGATGGCAATGCGCTGGAGGGCAAATACTGGCGCAGCGTCGTCACCACCGGCGAGCCGGAAACCGCTTATCACCATCATGGCCTCAACCGTTATCCGATGAGCGACATCATGCGCCCGTTTGAGCTGACGGCGCAGATGTGCCGAATGCACTGGATGACGCCGATGGTGATTTACTGGGCGCGGCGTCAGACGCCGGAAGTATTGCGTAATTTTGCCCAAGCCTACAGCGACTGGCTCTCGTCACCGCTACCGCAGGGAGGTGTGTAATGGAAGGACAAACGTTGCTTACCGCCGGTGTTATCTATCTGGTGGCGGCGGTGCTGATCGTACCGATTGCAGCACGACTGGGCATCGGCGCGGTGCTGGGCTACCTGCTGGCAGGTATTGCCATCGGGCCGTGGGGATTGGGTTTTATCAGCGACGTGGACGAGATTCTGCACTTCTCTGAACTCGGCGTAGTATTCCTGATGTTTATCATCGGCCTGGAACTGAACCCGGCGAAACTCTGGGCGCTGCGGCGTTCGATTTTTGGTGTGGGTGCGGCCCAGGTGCTGATCTCTGCCGCAATTCTCGGGGTGCTGTTGTGGCTGACTGATTTCTCCTGGCAGGCGGCAGTGATTGGCGGCATCGGTCTGGCAATGTCCTCGACGGCGATGGCGCTGCAATTGATGCGTGATAAAGGCATGAATCGCAGCGAAGCCGGGCAGCTTGGTTTCTCGGTGCTGCTGTTCCAGGATTTAGCGGTGATCCCGGCGCTGGCGCTGGTGCCGCTGCTGGCGGGAGGTGGTGACAGCGGTCATGTGGACTGGCTGAAAGTCGGCATGAAAGTGCTGGCATTTGCCGGGATGCTGATTGGTGGTCGCTTTTTGCTGCGGCCGATTTTCCGCTTTATTGCCGCATCAGGTGTGCGTGAAGTCTTTACTGCGGCTTCACTGCTGCTGGTGCTTGGCTCGGCGTTATTTATGGATGCGCTCGGCCTGTCGATGGCGCTGGGGACCTTTATCGCCGGTATCCTGCTGGCGGAAAGTGAGTATCGCCATGAGCTGGAAGTGGCCATCGAACCCTTTAAGGGGCTGCTGCTGGGGCTGTTCTTTATCTCCGTCGGCATGGCGCTTAATCTCGGTGTGCTCTACACCCATATCCTGGAAATCGTGCTTGGCGTGGTGATTCTGGTGGCGGTGAAAACGCTGGTGCTGTATGTGCTGGCGCGGGTGTATGGTCTGCGCAGCTCGGAGCGTCAGCAGTTTGCCGGGGTGCTCAGCCAGGGCGGAGAGTTTGCCTTCGTGCTGTTCTCGGCCGCAGCGTCGGCAAAGCTGTTTAGTGGTGATCAACTGCCGCTGTTGCTGGTGACCGTCACGTTGTCAATGATGACTACGCCACTGCTGATGCAGGGGATTGATCGTCTGCTGGCACGTCGCTTTAATGAACCGGAAGAAGATAGTGAGAAGCCCTTTGTCGAAGATGATCAACCCCAGGTGATTGTGGTGGGCTTTGGTCGTTTCGGTCAGGTGGTGGGCCGTCTGCTGATGGCAAATAACAAGCGTATCACGGTGCTGGAACGCGATATCTCAGCAGTTAGCCTGATGCGTAAATATGGCTACAAGGTTTACTATGGTGATGCGACCGAGCTGGAGCTGTTGCGCGCTGCGGGTGCGGCTACGGCGCAATCCATCGTCATTACCTGTAATGAACCGGAAGACGCCATGACGATTGTGCATCTCTGCCAGCAGCATTTCCCACAGTTGCAGATCCTCGCACGGGCCCGTGGCCGTGTGGAAGCCCATGAACTGATCCAGGCGGGCGTGACGCTGTTCTCGCGTGAAACGTTCTCCAGTGCGCTGGAGCTGGGACGCAAAGCGCTGATCTCACTGGGTATGCACCCCCATCAGGCGCAACGTGCTCAGCATCATTTCCGTCGTCTGGATATGCGTATGCTGCGGGAGTTGGTGCCCAACCAGACGGACAGCGCAACGGTTTCACGCGTGCGTGAGGCGCGTCGCGAGCTGGAGGATATCTTCCAGCGCGAAATGCAGCATGAAAAGCGTCAGTTTGATGGCTGGGATGATGAGTAACTACACTTACCTTATCCGTTGATGACGGGCAGGAAATAGTATGCGTAAACGTTTTATTGCCGGTGCGGTATGCCCGCACTGTCAGCAGAAAGACACGCTGGCCATGTGGCGTGAAAACAATGTGGATGTGGTGGAGTGCGTGAAGTGCGGCCATCAGATGCGTGAAGCCGATAAGCAGGTGCGCGATCAGGTTCGCAGTCAGGAACAGGTGATCGGCATTTTTCATCCCGAGTAGCGCAATGACCTGGCTTTTTTTAAGCTTAAACTTACAGCGGGATTGAATTCCGCTACAATCGGCGCCATTAACGCTGAGCAGAATGCGGCATTGCGTTGTCAGCATCCTCAGTCTTGAACCTTTCTGGTTGGTGTTTTTGCTCGCAAAAATGGACCAATGAGACGGGATTCGCAGTTCTCAACGGTTAGGAGATATCATGAAAGTAGCAAAAGACCTGGTGGTGAGCCTGGCGTATCAGGTTCGTACCGAAGACGGTGTGTTGGTTGACGAGTCACCGGTGAGTGCACCGTTGGACTATCTGCACGGCCATGGTTCCCTGATTTCTGGTCTGGAAAAAGCACTGGAAAATCATGCAGTAGGTGACAAGTTTGACGTGCATATCCCGGCAAACGACGCTTACGGTCAGTATGATGACAACCTGGTGCAGCGTGTACCGAAAGACGTATTTATGGGCGTTGACGAACTGCAGGTTGGCATGCGCTTCCTGGCAGAAACCGATCAGGGTCCGGTGCCGGTGGAAATCACCGAAGTGGAAGACGAGCACGTGGTGGTTGATGGTAACCACATGCTGGCGGGTCAGAACCTGAACTTCAACGTAGAAGTGGTTGCGATTCGTGAAGCAACACCGGAAGAACTGGCCCACGGCCACGTTCACGGTGAGCACGGTCACGACCATGATCACGACCACGACCATGACCACGGTCATGAACATGGCAAAGGCGGCTGCGGCGGCCACGGTGGTTGTGGCTGCAACCACTAAGTACTTGAAAGGCCACCCTCGCGGTGGCCTTTTCTTTAGTAGTGCGGCGGCGGGGTCTCTTCCGATTGCGACGCAATCATGGATGGCGCGGCAGCCTTAACCTTATCGATCAGCAGACGGACATGCTCACGCAGTTTGCTCATCTCCAGTTCATGCTGAACCACCGTCTGATTGAGTTGATCAATGGTATGTTCCTGAAAAGCCAGTTTGCTCTCCAGTGCCTCAAGGCGTTGTTCCCATTCTGATTGTTGCATCACCACTCCTCGTATCACGGTGCTTCCCGGTTGTTGGCCGCGATTCTAAGGCTTTTGCTCCAGAATCACCCGATTTTTCACCAGAATTAGCCAGGATGCTTGAATAGGGACATTATGTCACCATCTCTGATGAAACTTCCTGATGCAAAAAAGGTCAGAGGTTGACCGGATTATTATGTTGTGGGAGTGTTCGCCGCTGCCACGTAAAGTTATAGTGTGGGCCACAGTCCGCAATGATTCCCGGGGCGAGAGGCTTCGGTTTTGGAGAAAGGATGAAATCACTGTTTAAAGTCACATTGTTAGCTACCACTATGGCCGTCGTGCTGAACGCTCCGCTGGCAATGGCAGCAGAAGCTACCACTGCACCGGCTGATGCTGCTCAGGCAGCGCCGCAGGCACCGAAAAATGCTGCCTTCAAAAATGAAGATCAGCAATCAGCGTATGCGCTGGGCGCCTCCCTGGGTCGCTACATGGACAACTCTCTGAAGGAACAAGAGAAACTGGGTATCAAACTGGACAAACAACAGTTGATTGCTGGCGTTCAGGACGCATTTGGCGGTAAGAGCAAACTCTCTGATGAAGAGATCGAGCAAACCCTGCAGGCGTTTGAGGGCCGTGTGAAAGGCGCTGCCCAGGCGAAGATGGAAAAAGACGCAAAAGAGAACGCCGATAAAGGTGCCGCTTTTGCTGACAAATTCGCCAAAGAAAAAGGTGTGAAGAAAACTGAATCTGGCCTGCTCTATCAGGTTGAGAAAGAAGGCACCGGTGACGCGCCGAAAGACAGCGACACTGTGGTTGTGAACTACAAAGGTACGCTGATCGATGGTACCGAGTTCGACAACTCCTACACCCGTGGCGAGCCGCTGTCATTCCGTCTGGATGGTGTCATCCCAGGCTGGACTGAAGGCCTCAAGCACGTGAAGAAAGGCGGTAAGATCAAGCTGGTCATCCCACCGCAACTGGCTTACGGTAAAAACGGCGTGCCGGGTATTCCGGCTAACTCTACGCTGGTGTTTGATGTCGAGCTGCTTGATATCAAACCGGCGCCGAAAGCCGATGAGAAAGCACAGGCTCCGGCCGCTGCTGATAAGAAAGCGCAGTAATCTGCCAGCCGCCGCCCTCAGGGGCGGCGGTTTCATTTCCGCCGTATGACAAAGCTCTGGCATAAGCACTCGACATTTGCCAGACTAACGCCTGCACAACTACTACTATCAAAAAATGAGTCTGCCCCAGAGCTGCCGACAGGCTCCAGCCATTTAGGGTGATGTCTTCGATGTCTAATCCATTCAATCCCGGTGAACTGACTGACTTCGATTTACTGGAGCAACGTCCGTTTGAGCAAGCAGACTACGATATTCTGAAATCTTACGAAGCCGTGGTCGATGGCCTGGCGATGCTGATAGGTTCGCACTGTGAAATCGTGCTGCACTCGCTGGAAGATTTAAAATGCTCCGCGGTACGCATCGCTAATGGCGAGCACACCGGACGTAAAGTCGGATCGCCGATAACCGACCTGGCACTGCGCATGCTGCACGATATGCACGGTGCAGACAGCAATGTCTCAAAAGCCTACTTTACCCGCGCCAAAAGTGGCGTGCTGATGAAGTCGGTCACGATTGCGATTCGCAATCGCCAGCAGCGGGTGATTGGCCTGCTGTGTATCAATATGAACCTCGATGTGCCGTTTTCGCAGATTATGTCGACTTTTATGCCGCCAGAAATGCAGCAGGTCGATTCCAATGTGAACTTTGCCAGTTCGGTTGAAGACCTGGTGACGCAGACGCTGGAGTTCACGATTGAGGAAGTGAGTGCGGATCGCAACGTATCGAACAACGCCAAGAATCGTCAGGTTGTCCTCAATCTGTATGAGAAGGGGATTTTCGATATTAAAGATGCGATTAACCAGGTTGCCGATCGCCTCAATATTTCTAAGCACACGGTGTATCTCTATATTCGTCAGTTCAAGAGTGGCGACTTTCAGGGCCAGGATCGTTAATGCGCTATACCTTGCTGGTCACCGGTCCGGCTTATGGAACACAACATGCCAGCAGCGCGTTACTGTTTGCACGGGCGTTGCTACAGGCCGGGCATCAGCTGGAAAGCGTGTTTTTCTATCGTGAAGGAGTACTCAACGCGAATCAGCTTACCGCTCCGGCCAGTGATGAAGTGGACCTGGTGCGTGAGTGGCAGCAGCTGCATCAGCTACATGGCGTGGCGTTGAATATCTGTGTGGCGGCGGCCTTGCGGCGTGGCGTCACTGACGCTCAGGAAGCGGCACGATTGCAGCTGGCGGGCAGTAACCTGCAAGCTGGCTTTGTTTTAAGCGGGCTGGGCGCATTGGCGGAAGCCGCTCTAACCTGTGACCGTCTGGTGCAATTCTGATGAATTCTGTCGCTTTTCTCTTTACCCAACCTCCCCATGGCAGCAGTGCTGGCAGGGAAGGGCTGGATGCCGTGCTGGCTACGGCAGCCCTCAGTGAGGACATTGCATTGTTTTTTATTGGCGATGGAGTGCTGCAACTGAATTGCCATCAGCAACCTGAGCCGATTCTGGCACGCAACTATATCGCCACTTTTGGCGTGCTGGCGCTGTACGATATCGATCAGTGTTTTGTCTGCGAAGAGTCGCTGCTGGCGCGAGGGCTGGATGCGACGTCACCGCGTGTGATGCCGGTTGCGGTGCTGGACGCGTCAACCCTGCGCCAGAAACTGGCGACTTATCACCGTATTATTCGTTTCTGAGACTTCATTATGCTGTACACGCTCATGCATTCACCCTGGCAATGCGATATCGACACCTTACTGATGCTGTTGCAGAAGGAAGACGATCTGTTGCTGCTACAGGATGGAGTCACGGCAGCTTTGTCAGGCAGTGCCATGCTTAAAAAGCTTCTTAACTCCCCGGCGACGGTGTGGGTACTACGGGAAGACGTGGCGGCACGCGGCCTGACTGCGCAAATTTCGACCAGTCTACCCTGTGTGGACTATACTGAATTCGTTGCTTTAACGGCGAAGCACCAACAGCAAATAACCTGGTAATGCGCTTAAACCTGGTTATTTCTTGACACCCTTTTGACACAGCCCTAAAATTCTGCCTCCTCGTAGTAATACGAGGCGATTTATTACGTGTTTACGAAGCAAAAGCTAAAGCAAATCCAGGAGCTATTTAATGGCAACAGTTAACCAGCTGGTTCGCAAACCACGCGTCCGCAAAGTTGCAAAGAGCAACGTGCCGGCGCTGGAAGCTTGCCCGCAAAAACGTGGTGTTTGTACTCGTGTGTACACCACCACCCCGAAAAAACCTAACTCAGCGCTGCGTAAAGTATGCCGTGTGCGTCTGACCAACGGTTTCGAAGTGACTTCCTACATCGGTGGTGAAGGTCACAACCTGCAGGAGCACTCCGTGATCCTGATCCGTGGCGGTCGTGTTAAAGACCTGCCAGGTGTGCGTTACCACACCGTTCGTGGCGCGCTGGACTGCTCAGGTGTTAAAGACCGTAAGCAGGCTCGCTCCAAGTATGGTGTGAAGAAGCCAAAGGCTTAATGGTTCTCCGTTAAGTAAGGCCAAACGTTTTAACTTAAATGTCAAACTAAACTCGTAGAGTTTTGGACAATCCTGAATTAACAACGGAGTATTTCCATGCCACGTCGTCGCGTCATTGGTCAGCGTAAAATTCTGCCGGATCCTAAGTTCGGATCAGAGCTGCTGGCTAAATTTGTAAATATCCTGATGGTTGATGGTAAAAAATCAACTGCAGAATCAATCGTTTATACCGCTCTTGAGACCCTGGCTCAACGTTCTGGTAAAAACGCCCTGGAAGCTTTTGATGTTGCCCTCGAAAACGTGCGCCCGACTGTAGAAGTTAAGTCTCGCCGTGTTGGTGGTTCAACTTATCAGGTTCCAGTTGAAGTCCGTCCGGTCCGTCGTAATGCTCTGGCAATGCGTTGGATCGTAGATGCTGCTCGTAAACGCGGTGATAAATCTATGGCTCTGCGCCTGGCGAACGAACTTTCTGACGCTGCAGAAAACAAAGGTACTGCAGTTAAGAAACGTGAAGACGTTCACCGTATGGCAGAAGCCAACAAGGCGTTCGCACACTACCGCTGGTAATAACCACGTAGTTGTTGTTAAACCAGCGGGCGCTCGAATAGCCAACCCGCTGGGGTCGACTAACTTTGAACGTCCGAGAATCAGAGGAATCAAATGGCTCGTACAACACCCATTGCGCGCTACCGTAACATCGGTATCAGCGCACACATTGACGCCGGTAAAACTACCACTACCGAGCGTATCCTGTTCTACACCGGTGTTAACCACAAAATCGGTGAAGTGCATGATGGCGCAGCGACCATGGACTGGATGGCCCAGGAGCAGGAGCGTGGTATTACTATCACCTCTGCAGCGACTACCGCGTTCTGGTCTGGTATGGCTAAGCAGTTTGAGCCGCACCGCATCAACATCATTGACACCCCGGGACACGTTGACTTCACCATCGAAGTAGAACGTTCCATGCGTGTGCTCGACGGCGCAGTAATGGTTTACTGTGCAGTAGGTGGCGTGCAGCCGCAGTCTGAAACCGTATGGCGTCAGGCTAACAAATATAAAGTTCCACGCATTGCGTTCGTTAACAAAATGGACCGCATGGGTGCAAACTTCCTGAAAGTTGTAGGCCAGATTGAAAGCCGTCTGGGCGCGACTCCGGTACCTCTGCAGCTGGCTATCGGCGCAGAAGAGAACTTCACCGGTGTTGTTGACCTGATCAAAATGAAAGCCATCAACTGGAACGATGAAGATCAGGGCGTTACCTTCGTTTACGAAGATATCCCGGCTAACATGCAGGAACTGGCTGAAGAATGGCGCCAGAAACTGATCGAGTCTGCTGCTGAAGCTTCTGACGAGCTGATGGAGAAATTCTTTGGTGGCGAAGAGCTGTCTGAAGAAGAGATCAAATCTGCTCTGCGTAAGCGCGTTCTGAACAACGAAATCATCCTGGTTACCTGTGGTTCTGCATTTAAGAACAAAGGTGTTCAGGCGATGCTGGATGCAGTTGTTGAGTACCTGCCGGCTCCGACCGACGTACCTGCAATCAACGGCATGCTGGACGATGGCAAAGACACCCCGGCTGAGCGTCACGCAAGTGATGACGAGCCGTTCTCTGCTCTGGCGTTCAAAATCGCAACTGACCCGTTTGTAGGTAACCTGACGTTCTTCCGCGTGTACTCTGGCGTGGTTAACTCCGGTGACACCGTACTGAACTCAGTGAAATCTGCACGTGAGCGTTTTGGTCGTATCGTTCAGATGCACGCCAACAAACGTGAAGAGATCAGCGAAGTTCGTGCAGGTGACATCGCCGCTGCTATCGGTCTGAAAGACGTTATCACCGGTGACACTCTGTGTGATCCGAACAATGTGATCATTCTGGAGCGTATGGAGTTCCCTGAGCCGGTAATCTCTATCGCTGTTGAGCCGAAAACCAAAGCTGACCAGGAAAAAATGGGTCTGGCTCTGGGTCGTCTGGCGAAAGAAGACCCGTCATTCCGCGTATGGACTGACGAAGAGTCTAACCAGACCATCATCGCTGGTATGGGTGAGCTGCACCTCGACATCATCGTTGACCGCATGAAGCGTGAATTCAACGTTGAAGCGAACGTAGGTAAACCTCAGGTTGCTTACCGTGAAGCGATCCGCGCGAAAGTTACCGATGTTGAAGGTAAACACGCGAAACAGTCTGGTGGTCGTGGTCAGTACGGTCACGTTGTGATCGACATGTACCCGCTGGAGCCAGGTTCGAACCCGAAAGGTTACGAATTCATCAACGACATTAAAGGTGGTGTGATTCCTGGTGAATACATCCCTGCCGTTGATAAAGGTATCCAGGAGCAGCTGAAATCTGGTCCGCTGGCTGGTTATCCGGTAGTAGACCTGGGTGTGCGTCTGCACTTCGGTTCTTACCATGATGTCGACTCCTCAGAGCTGGCATTTAAACTGGCTGCTTCTATCGCCTTTAAACAAGGCTTTAAGCAAGCGAAACCTGTTCTGCT
Organism: Pantoea cypripedii; assembly: GCF_011395035.1. Taxonomy (NCBI): domain Bacteria; kingdom Pseudomonadati; phylum Pseudomonadota; class Gammaproteobacteria; order Enterobacterales; family Erwiniaceae; genus Pantoea; species Pantoea cypripedii. Next base: position 3,918,252 of record NZ_CP024768.1, on the reverse strand, counting down.
TGAGCCGATCATGAAGGTTGAAGTAGAGACTCCGGAAGAGCACACCGGTGACGTTATCGGTGACCTGAGCAGACGTCGTGGTATGCTTAAAGGGCAGGAATCTAACGCTACTGGCGTTGAGATTCACGCTGAGGTTCCGCTGTCTGAAATGTTCGGATACGCAACCCAGCTGCGTTCTCTGACCAAAGGCCGTGCTTCTTACTCCATGGAGTTCCTGAAGTACGATGATGCGCCGAACAACGTCGCTCAGGCCGTTATTGAAGCTCGTGGCAAATAAGGCTACGGTTTAAAAATTGTGAACAGATGCCTCTATCCTTGATAGAGGCATAACAGTAAGGATTATCGCCATGGCGAAAGAGCAATTTCAACGTAACAAACTGCACGTAAACGTGGGCACCATCGGTCACGTTGACCACGGTAAAACCACTCTGACTGCTGCGATCACCACCGTTCTGGCTAAAACCTACGGCGGCCAGGCTCGTGCATTTGACCAGATCGACAACGCGCCGGAAGAGAAGGCTCGTGGTATCACCATCAACACTTCACACGTTGAGTACGAAACCCCGACTCGCCACTACGCGCACGTTGACTGCCCGGGCCACGCCGACTACGTGAAAAACATGATCACCGGTGCTGCTCAGATGGACGGCGCTCCGTACATCATCGTGTTCCTGAACAAGTGTGACATGGTTGATGACGAAGAGCTGCTGGAACTGGTTGAGATGGAAGTTCGTGACCTGCTGTCACAGTACGACTTCCCGGGCGACGACACGCCGATCGTTCGTGGTTCAGCTCTGAAAGCGCTGGAAGGCGAAGCAGAGTGGGAAGCGAAAATCGTTGAGCTGGCTGGNCACCTGGATACTTACATCCCGGATCCGGTTCGTGCTATCGACCTGCCGTTCCTGCTGCCGATCGAAGACGTATTCTCAATCTCTGGCCGTGGTACCGTTGTTACCGGTCGTGTTGAGCGCGGCATCGTGAAAGTNGGCGANGAAGTTGAAATCGTTGGTATCAAAGCGACTGCNAAATCAACCTGTACTGGCGTTGAAATGTTCCGCAAACTGCTGGATCAGGGTCAGGCTGGTGAAAACTGTGGTGTTCTGCTGCGCGGTATCAAGCGTGAAGACATCCAGCGTGGTCAGGTACTGGCTAAGCCGGGTACCATCAAGCCGCACACTCAGTTCGAGTCAGAAGTTTACGTTCTGTCTAAAGACGAAGGCGGCCGTCATACTCCGTTCTTCAAAGGCTACCGTCCTCAGTTCTACTTCCGTACAACTGACGTAACCGGTTCAGTAGAACTGCCGGAAGGCGTAGAGATGGTAATGCCGGGCGACAACATCAAAATGGTTGT
>NZ_CP024768.1:3890442-3916801 GCF_011395035.1 Pantoea cypripedii | reverse complement strand
TTCCGCAAACTGCTGGATCAGGGTCAGGCTGGTGAAAACTGTGGTGTTCTGCTGCGCGGTATCAAGCGTGAAGACATCCAGCGTGGTCAGGTACTGGCTAAGCCGGGTACCATCAAGCCGCACACTCAGTTCGAGTCAGAAGTTTACGTTCTGTCTAAAGACGAAGGCGGCCGTCATACTCCGTTCTTCAAAGGCTACCGTCCTCAGTTCTACTTCCGTACAACTGACGTAACCGGTTCAGTAGAACTGCCGGAAGGCGTAGAGATGGTAATGCCGGGCGACAACATCAAAATGGTTGTTACCCTGATTCACCCGATCGCGATGGACGAAGGTCTGCGCTTCGCAATCCGCGAAGGCGGCCGTACCGTTGGTGCGGGCGTTGTTGCTAAAGTTATCGCTTAATTGCGTTGACACAGGTGGCTGCTTCGGTAGCCATCTGAGCAATTGAAAAAAGAGCACTTCGGTGCTCTTTTTTTATGCTGAAAATTCCTCGCAGATGGATGTTAATCCCACACAAAATCCAGGTTTGAAATAAAAACCATTCTCATTTACACTTTGATCAGAAATTGTACTGGAGTCCGCAGTAAATGTACGTCTGTCTGTGTAATGCCGTGAGTGATAAAACCCTCCGCGAGGTGGTCCGCCGCTATCAGCCTAAATCTATTCAGCATTTGCGCCAGCTGGTTCCTATTGGAAAACAGTGTGGTAAATGCATTCGCGCTGCGCGTGAGATTATGGATGACGAATTGCAGCAGGTGCCGCTATACAAAGAAATTGCCTGATGCCAGACCTGCTTTGGTAATAACCACAAAAACTGTCGCGTTTTTTTGACTTCTTTTTATCCGCATCTACGCTCTAATGAACTGGAAGCGGAGGAAGCGAAATGAAGGGCGACACTAAAATCATAAATCATCTCAACAAATTGCTGGGGAATGAGCTGGTTGCAATCAATCAGTACTTTCTTCATGCGCGCATGTTCAAAAACTGGGGCCTGATACGCCTCAATGATGTGGAATACCACGAATCCATTGATGAAATGAAGCATGCGGACAAGTACATTGAACGCATTCTTTTTCTTGAAGGGATTCCCAATCTGCAGGATCTGGGTCGGTTGCGTATTGGTGAAGATGTTCCGGAAATGCTGCAGTCTGACCTGGCGCTGGAACTGGAAGGTGCGAAGGACCTGCGCGAAGCGATTGCCTATGCGGATAAAGTTCACGATTATGTCAGTCGTGACATGATGATCGAGATTCTGGCAGAGGAAGAGCATCATATCGACTGGCTGGAAACCGAGCTGGATTTGGTGAGCAAGATTGGTCTCCCGAATTACCTGCAATCGCAAATTCAGGTCAGAGAGGAGGAGGGGGGCAGCTGATAGTATTATCTTTGCTGTGCATCTCCGCCCGCTGCGATTTGCGATCAACGCGGGCTTTTCTTTTCCTTTCTCTCGCTATTCTGATTAAAAACACACCACGGGTTGCTTCCTGAACAGATTTGCGTATAATGCGCGGGCCTGCCGATATTGGCAGGCGCGATTCGAGCAGAATCGCAGGTGGCTGTAAGCTAGGCCGCCTGACAATACTCCCAATTGGGGAGTTATATGCTGAACGATTACACTCCCCCATCAATCGTAATGGGTGTGGGTAGTAATTTTTTTCGTTTATAAAATGTTTGGAGCTCTGGTCTCATGCAGAACCAAAGAATCCGTATCCGTCTTAAAGCGTTTGATCATCGCCTGATCGATCAATCAACCGCGGAAATCGTTGAGACTGCCAAGCGCACTGGTGCGCAGGTACGTGGTCCGATCCCGCTGCCGACTCGCAAAGAGCGCTTCACCGTTCTGATCTCTCCGCACGTTAACAAAGATGCGCGTGATCAGTACGAAATCCGCACTCACAAGCGTCTGGTAGACATCGTTGAGCCAACTGAAAAAACCGTTGATGCTCTGATGCGTCTGGATCTGGCTGCCGGTGTAGACGTGCAGATCAGCCTGGGTTAATCAGGTCATCGAGCGATTGAGAGGTTGAAACAATGATTGGTTTAGTCGGTAAAAAAGTGGGCATGACCCGCATCTTCACTGAAGATGGCGTATCTATCCCCGTCACCGTAATCGAAGTTGAAGCAAACCGCGTTACCCAGGTCAAAGGTCTGGAGAACGATGGTTACCAGGCGATCCAGGTTACCACCGGTGCTAAAAAAGCTAACCGTGTGACCAAACCGGAAGCAGGTCATTTTGCTAAAGCTGGCGTTGAAGCTGGCCGTGGTCTGTGGGAATTCCGCACCGAAGGTGAGGAATACTCTGTTGGCCAGAGCATCAGTGTTGAAATTTTCGCTGACGTTAAAAAAGTAGACGTAACCGGTACCTCTAAAGGTAAAGGTTTCGCAGGTACCGTTAAGCGCTGGAACTTCCGTACCCAGGACGCGACTCACGGTAACTCCTTGTCTCACCGCGTACCGGGTTCTATCGGTCAGAACCAGACTCCGGGCAAAGTGTTCAAAGGCAAGAAAATGGCTGGCCAGCTGGGTAATGAGCGCGTAACCGTTCAGAGCCTGGAAGTAGTACGTGTTGACGCTGAGCGCAACCTGCTGCTGGTGAAAGGTGCTGTTCCGGGTGCGACCGGTAGCGACCTGATCGTTAAACCAGCTGTGAAGGCGTAAGGGGATAGCAATGGAATTAGTATTGAAAGACGCGCAGAGCGCGCTGACTGTTTCCGAAACTACCTTCGGTCGTGATTTCAACGAAGCGCTGGTTCACCAGGTTGTTGTTGCTTACGCTGCTGGTGCTCGTCAGGGTACTCGTGCGCAGAAAACTCGTGCTGAAGTAACTGGTTCAGGCAAAAAGCCGTGGCGCCAGAAAGGTACCGGCCGTGCGCGTTCAGGTTCTATCAAGAGCCCGATCTGGCGTTCAGGTGGCGTGACCTTCGCTGCACGTCCGCAGGACCACAGTCAAAAAGTTAACAAAAAGATGTACCGCGGCGCGCTGAAAAGCATCCTGTCCGAACTGGTACGTCAGGACCGTCTGATCGTTGTCGAGTCGTTCTCTGTTGAAGCACCGAAAACCAAGCTGCTGGCACAGAAACTGAAAGACATGGCGCTGGAAGACGTGCTGATCATCACCGGTGAACTGGATGAGAATCTGTTCCTGGCTGCGCGTAACCTGTACAAGGTTGACGTGCGTGATGCAGCGGGTATCGACCCAGTTAGCCTGATCGCCTTCGACAAAGTCGTTATGACTGCTGAAGCAGTTAAGCAAGTTGAGGAGATGCTGGCATGATCCGTGAAGAACGTCTGCTGAAAGTACTGCGCGCGCCGCACGTATCTGAAAAAGCATCTACCGCGATGGAAAAAACCAATACCATCGTTCTCAAAGTTGCTAAAGACGCGACCAAAGCAGAGATCGTTGCTGCTGTCGAGAAACTGTTCGAAGTAGAAGTTAAAGACGTAAACACCCTGGTTGTTAAGGGTAAAGTTAAGCGTCACGGACAGCGTATCGGTCGTCGTAGCGACTGGAAAAAAGCTTACGTCACCCTGAAAGAAGGCCAGAACCTGGACTTCGTCGGCGGCGCTGAGTAAGTCGGAGGAGAAAGACAATGGCAGTTGTTAAATGTAAACCGACATCTCCGGGTCGTCGTCACGTAGTTAAAGTGGTGAACCCTGAGCTGCACAAAGGCAAGCCTTTTGCCGCGCTGGTTGAAAAAAACAGCAAATCCGGTGGTCGTAACAACAATGGTCGTATCACTACCCGTCATATCGGTGGTGGTCATAAGCAGGCTTACCGTATTGTTGACTTCAAACGCAACAAAGATGGTATCCCGGCAGTTGTTGAGCGTCTTGAGTACGATCCGAACCGTTCTGCGAACATCGCACTGGTTCTGTACAAAGATGGCGAACGCCGTTACATCCTGGCCCCTAAAGGCCTGAAAGCTGGCGACCAGATTCAGTCTGGCGTTGATGCTGCGATTAAAGCAGGTAACACCCTGCCGATGCGTAACATCCCAGTTGGTTCTACTGTGCACAACGTAGAAATGAAACCAGGCAAAGGCGGTCAGATTGCTCGCTCAGCTGGTGCTTACGTGCAGATCGTTGCGCGTGAAGGTTCCTACGTGACCCTGCGTCTGCGTTCAGGTGAAATGCGTAAAGTCGAAGCTGACTGCCGCGCAACTCTGGGCGAAGTCGGTAACGCTGAGCACATGCTGCGCGTTCTGGGTAAAGCCGGTGCAACCCGTTGGCGTGGTGTTCGTCCTACCGTTCGCGGTACTGCGATGAACCCAGTCGATCACCCGCACGGTGGTGGTGAAGGTCGTAACTTTGGTAAGCACCCGGTAACGCCGTGGGGCATTCAGACCAAAGGTAAGAAGACCCGTAGCAACAAGCGTACTGATAAATTTATCGTACGTCGCCGTAGCAAATAATTTTAGAGGATAAGCCATGCCACGTTCTCTCAAGAAAGGTCCTTTTATTGACCTGCACTTGCTGAAGAAGGTAGAGAAAGCGGTGGAAAGCGGAGACAAGAAGCCCCTGCGCACCTGGTCCCGTCGTTCAACGATCTTCCCTAACATGATCGGTTTGACCATCGCTGTCCATAATGGTCGTCAGCACGTTCCTGTCTTTGTTTCCGACGAAATGGTCGGCCACAAGCTGGGTGAATTTGCACCGACACGTACTTATCGCGGCCACGCTGCTGATAAGAAAGCCAAGAAGAAATAAGTAGGAGGAAGAGATGGAAACTATTGCTCAACATCGCCATGCTCGTTCTTCTGCTCAGAAGGTTCGCCTCGTTGCTGACCTGATTCGCGGTAAGAAAGTGTCGCAGGCTCTGGATATTCTGACTTACACCAACAAGAAAGCGGCTGTACTGGTTAAGAAAGTCCTGGAATCTGCCATTGCTAACGCCGAACACAACGATGGCGCTGATATCGACGATCTGAAAGTTGCGAAAATTTTCGTAGACGAAGGCCCAAGCATGAAGCGCATTATGCCGCGTGCAAAAGGTCGTGCAGATCGCATCCTGAAGCGCACCAGCCACATTACTGTGGTTGTGTCCGATCGCTGAGACTCTGGAGACTAGCAATGGGTCAGAAAGTACATCCTAATGGTATTCGCCTGGGTATTGTAAAACCATGGAACTCTACCTGGTTTGCGAACACCAAAGAATTCGCTGACAACCTGGACAGCGATTTTAAAGTACGTCAGTTCCTGACTAAAGAACTGGCAAAAGCGTCTGTATCTCGTATCGTTATCGAGCGTCCGGCTAAGAGCATCCGTGTGACCATTCACACTGCTCGCCCGGGTATCGTTATCGGTAAGAAAGGTGAAGACGTAGAAAAACTGCGTACGGTCGTCGCGAATATCGCTGGCGTTCCTGCACAGATCAACATCGCTGAAGTCCGTAAACCGGAACTGGACGCGAAACTGGTAGCTGACAGCATCACTTCACAGCTGGAGCGTCGTGTGATGTTCCGTCGTGCTATGAAGCGTGCAGTACAGAACGCCATGCGTCTGGGCGCGAAGGGTATCAAAGTTGAAGTTAGCGGCCGTCTGGGCGGCGCGGAAATCGCACGTACCGAATGGTACCGCGAAGGTCGCGTACCGTTGCACACTCTGCGTGCTGACATTGACTACAACACCTCTGAAGCGCACACCACTTATGGTGTAATCGGCGTTAAGGTATGGATCTTCAAAGGTGAGATCCTGGGTGGTATGGCTGCTGTTGAACAACCGGAACCGGCTGCTCAACCTAAAAAGCAGCAGCGTAAAGGCCGTAAGTAAGGAGAGTCGCTGATGTTACAACCAAAGCGTACGAAATTCCGTAAAGTGCACAAAGGCCGTAACCGCGGTCTGGCGCAGGGTACGGATGTTAGCTTCGGTACTTTCGGTCTGAAAGCTGTTGGCCGTGGTCGTCTGACTGCACGTCAGATCGAAGCAGCACGTCGTGCTATGACCCGTGCAGTTAAGCGTCAAGGTAAGATCTGGATCCGTGTATTCCCGGACAAACCGATCACCGAGAAGCCGCTGGAAGTGCGTATGGGTAAAGGTAAGGGTAACGTGGAGTATTGGGTTGCCCTGATCCAGCCTGGTAAAGTCCTGTATGAAATGGACGGCGTACCGGAAGAGCTGGCCCGTGAAGCATTCAAGCTGGCAGCAGCAAAACTGCCTATCAAAACCACCTTTGTAACTAAGACGGTGATGTAATGAAAGCAACTGAGCTGCGTGAAAAAAGCGTTGAAGAGCTGAACGCTGAGCTGCTTAACCTGCTGCGTGAGCAGTTTAACCTGCGCATGCAGGCAGCATCTGGCCAACTGCAGCAGACCCATCTGCTGAAGAATGTGCGCCGTGATGTTGCACGTGTTAAGACTTTACTGACTGAGAAGGCGGGTTCGTAATGACCGATAAAATCCGTACTCTGCAAGGTCGTGTTGTTAGTGACAAAATGCAGAAATCTGCAGTTGTTGCTATCGAGCGTTTCGTGAAGCACCCGATCTACGGTAAATTCATTAAGCGTACGACTAAGCTGCACATCCATGACGAGAACAACGAATGCGGTATCGGCGACGTGGTTGAAATCCGCGAATGCCGTCCGCTGTCCAAGACTAAGTCCTGGACTCTGGTTCGCGTTGTAGAGAAAGCGGTTCTGTAATAGAATCTGCTTCCTCTAAAAAACAAAATGAACGGCTCCCCACGAGCCGTTCATTTTTTCTACCCATATTCGAGAACCGGTGTTATAATGCCGCGCCCTCAATTATGGGGCTTTTTAACGACCTGAGGTTTTGGGTCCCGAAGTAGTAGTTGACATTAGCGGAGCACTAAAATGATCCAAGAACAGACTATGCTGAACGTCGCCGACAACTCCGGTGCACGTCGCGTAATGTGTATCAAGGTTCTGGGTGGCTCGCACCGTCGCTACGCAGGCGTCGGCGATATCATCAAAGTTACCATCAAGGAAGCAATTCCGCGTGGTAAGGTGAAAAAAGGTGATGTCCTGAAGGCGGTAGTGGTGCGCACCAAGAAGGGTGTTCGTCGCCCGGACGGTTCTGTCATTCGCTTCGATGGCAACTCTTGCGTTATTTTGAACAATAACTCAGAGCAGCCTATCGGAACGCGTATTTTTGGGCCGGTAACTCGTGAACTTCGTACTGAAAAGTTCATGAAAATTATCTCTCTGGCACCAGAAGTACTCTAAGGAGCGAACAATGGCAGCGAAAATCCGTCGTAACGATGAAGTTATCGTGTTGACCGGCAAAGATAAAGGTAAACGCGGTAAAGTAAAGAATGTCCTGACTTCTGGTAAGGTCATCGTTGAAGGTATCAACCTGGTTAAGAAACACTCAAAGCCGGTTCCGGCTCTGAACCAACCAGGTGGCATCGTTGAAAAAGAAGCCGCTATTCAGGTTTCTAACGTTGCAATCTTCAATGCGGCAACCGGCAAGGCTGACCGTGTAGGCTTTAGATTCGAAGAAGGCAAAAAAGTCCGTTTCTTCAAGTCTAATAGCGAAACTATCAAGTAATTTGGAGTAGTACGATGGCGAAACTGCATGATTACTACAAAGACGAAGTAGTCCAGAAACTCATGACTGAGTTCGGCTACAATTCTGTCATGCAAGTCCCTCGGGTCGAGAAGATCACCCTGAACATGGGTGTTGGTGAAGCGATCGCTGACAAGAAACTGCTGGATAACGCAGCAGCAGATCTGGCAGCAATCTCCGGTCAAAAACCGCTGATCACCAAAGCACGCAAATCAGTTGCAGGCTTCAAAATCCGTCAGGGCTATCCGATCGGCTGTAAAGTAACTCTGCGCGGCGAGCGCATGTGGGAGTTCTTTGAGCGCCTGATCACTATTGCTGTACCGCGTATCCGTGACTTCCGTGGCTTGTCTGCGAAGTCTTTCGACGGTCGTGGTAACTACAGCATGGGCGTTCGTGAGCAGATCATCTTCCCAGAAATCGACTACGACAAAGTCGATCGCGTTCGTGGTTTGGATATTACCATTACCACTACTGCGAAATCTGATGATGAAGGCCGTGCTCTGCTGGCTGCCTTTGACTTCCCGTTCCGCAAGTAAGGTAGGGTTACTTCATGGCTAAGCAATCTATGAAAGCACGCGAAGTTAAGCGTGTGAAATTAGCAGACAAGTTCTTCGCAAAACGCGCTGAGCTGAAAGCGATCATTTCTGATGTGAACGCTTCTGACGAAGATCGTTGGGATGCCGTTCTCAAGCTGCAGAGTCTGCCGCGTGATTCCAGCCCTTCACGTCAGCGTAACCGCTGCCGTCAAACAGGTCGTCCGCACGGTTTCCTGCGGAAGTTTGGGTTGAGCCGTATCAAGGTCCGTGAAGCCGCAATGCGCGGTGAAATCCCGGGTCTGAAAAAGGCAAGCTGGTAATTGTCACCATTTGAATCACGGGAGTAACACAGATGAGCATGCAAGATCCGATCGCGGATATGCTGACCCGTATCCGTAACGGTCAGGCCGCGAACAAAGTTGCGGTCTCTATGCCTTCCTCCAAGCTGAAAGTGGCAATTGCCAACGTGCTGAAGGAAGAAGGCTATATTCAAGATTTTAAAATCGAAGGCGACATCAAGCCGGAACTGGAACTGACTCTTAAGTATTTCCAGGGTAAAGCTGTTGTAGATAACATTCAGCGTGTTAGCCGTCCTGGTCTGCGCATCTATAAGAAAAAAGATGAGCTGCCAAAAGTAATGGCTGGTCTGGGCATCGCTGTAATTTCTACATCTAAAGGTGTTATGACTGATCGTGCAGCGCGCCAGGCTGGTCTTGGTGGCGAAATTATCTGCTACGTAGCGTAATCGGAGGAAAACATGTCTCGTGTTGCAAAAGCACCTGTCGTTGTTCCTGCCGGCGTAGAGGTAAAACTCAACGGTCAGGAAGTTTCGATCAAAGGTAAAAACGGCGAGCTGACTCGTACTATCAACCAGGCTGTTGAAGTTAAGCATGCAGACAACGCCCTGACTTTCGCTCCGCGCGAAGGTTATGCGGATGGTTGGGCACAGGCAGGTACTGCCCGTGCGCTGCTGAACGGCATGGTTATTGGTGTTACCGAAGGCTTCACCAAGAAGCTGCAATTGGTCGGTGTTGGTTATCGTGCAGCTGTAAAAGGCAACTCTGTGAGTCTGGCCCTGGGCTTCTCTCACCCTGTTGACCATGCACTGCCGGCTGGCATCACTGCCGAATGCCCAACTCAGACTGAAATCGTGCTGAAAGGCGCTGATAAGCAGTTGATTGGTCAGGTTGCAGCTGATCTGCGCGCCTACCGTCGTCCTGAGCCTTACAAAGGCAAGGGTGTTCGTTACGCCGACGAAGTCGTGCGTACCAAAGAGGCTAAGAAGAAGTAAGGTAACACTATGGATAAGAAATCTGCTCGTATCCGTCGTGCGACCCGTGCACGTCGCAAGCTCAAAGAGCTGGGTGCTACTCGCCTGGTGGTACATCGTACCCCGCGTCACATTTACGCACAGGTAATCGCCCCGAACGGTTCCGAAGTTCTGGTTGCTGCTTCTACTGTAGAAAAAGCTATCGCTGAACAACTGAAGTATACCGGCAACAAAGACGCCGCTGCAGCTGTAGGTAAAGCTCTGGCTGAGCGCGCAATCGAAAAAGGCATCAAAGATGTTTCTTTCGACCGTTCCGGTTTCCAATATCATGGTCGCGTCCAGGCACTAGCAGATGCTGCTCGTGAAGCTGGCCTTCAGTTCTAAGGTAGAGGTCTAAGATGGCACACATCGAGAAACAAGCTGGCGAACTGCAGGAAAAACTGATCGCGGTAAACCGTGTATCTAAAACTGTTAAAGGTGGTCGTATTTTCTCCTTCACAGCTCTGACTGTGGTAGGTGATGGTAACGGTCGCGTCGGTTTTGGTTACGGTAAAGCGCGCGAAGTTCCAGCAGCGATCCAGAAAGCGATGGAAAAAGCCCGTCGCAATATGATTAACGTCGCGCTGACTCACGGCACCCTGCAGCACCCTGTTAAAGGTGCGCACACGGGTTCTCGTGTGTTCATGCAGCCGGCTTCTGAAGGTACCGGTATCATCGCCGGTGGTGCAATGCGCGCTGTTCTGGAAGTCGCTGGAGTTCATAACGTTCTGGCAAAAGCCTATGGTTCCACCAACCCGATCAACGTGGTTCGTGCAACTATCGACGGCCTGGGCAATATGAAATCTCCGGAAATGGTCGCTGCCAAGCGTGGTAAATCCGTTGAAGAAATTCTGGGGTAATCACCATGGCGAAGACTATTAAAATTACACAAACCCGTAGCTCAATCGGCCGCCTGCCTAAGCATAAAGCCACTCTGGTTGGTCTGGGTCTGCGTCGTATTGGTCACACCGTTGAGCGTGAAGACACGCCGGCTGTACGCGGTATGATCAACGCGATTTCCTACATGCTGAAAGTGGAGGAGTAAGAGATGCGTTTAAACACTCTGTCTCCGGCCGAAGGGTCTAAACACGCTTCTAAGCGTTTGGGTCGTGGTATCGGTTCTGGCCTCGGTAAAACCGGCGGTCGTGGTCACAAAGGTCAGAAGTCTCGTTCTGGCGGTGGCGTACGTCGTGGTTTCGAGGGTGGTCAGATGCCTCTGTACCGTCGTCTGCCGAAGTTCGGTTTCACTTCTCGCAAAGCAATGGTTACTGCAGAGATTCGTCTCTCTGACCTGGCGAAAGTTGAAGGCGGTATCGTTGACCTGAACACGCTGAAAGCAGCAAACATTATCGGTGTTCAGATTGAATTTGCGAAAGTGATTCTGTCTGGTGAAGTTTCTGCACCGGTAACGGTTCGCGGTCTGCGTGTCACCAAAGGTGCTCGTGCTGCAATCGAAGCTGCTGGCGGTAAAATCGAGGAATAAGTAGCAGATGGCAAAGCAACCGGGATTAGATTTTCAAAGTGCCAAAGGTGGCTTTGGTGAACTGAAGCGCAGACTACTGTTTGTTATCGGTGCACTGATTGTCTTCCGTATTGGCTCTTTTATTCCAATCCCCGGTATCGATGCCACTGTACTTGCCAAACTGCTTGAGCAACAGCGTGGCACCATCATTGAAATGTTTAACATGTTCTCTGGTGGTGCTCTCAGTCGTGCCTCAATCTTTGCACTGGGTATTATGCCGTATATTTCGGCCTCTATTATTATCCAGCTGCTGACGGTGGTTCATCCGGCGTTAGCGGAGATTAAGAAAGAAGGGGAGGCTGGCCGTCGTAAGATTAGCCAGTATACCCGTTATGGCACGCTGGTTTTGGCCGTATTCCAGTCGATCGGTATTGCTACCGGTCTGCCGAATATGCCTGGAATGCAGGGTCTGGTGATTAATCCAGGCTTTGCCTTCTACTTTACCGCTGTTGTGAGTCTGGTTACTGGAACAATGTTCCTGATGTGGCTGGGCGAACAGATTACTGAACGTGGTATCGGTAACGGTATTTCGATCATTATCTTTGCTGGTATCGTTGCGGGTCTCCCGCCGGCCATTGGCCATACCATCGAGCAAGCGCGGCAAGGTGACCTGCACTTCCTCCTGTTGCTGTTGGTTGCAGTTCTCGTATTCGCAGTGACCTTCTTCGTTGTTTTCGTGGAACGTGGTCAGCGCCGTATTGTGGTGAACTACGCTAAACGTCAGCAAGGTCGTCGTGTTTATGCTGCACAGAGCACACATTTACCGTTGAAAGTGAACATGGCAGGGGTTATCCCGGCAATCTTCGCTTCCAGCATTATCCTGTTCCCGGCAACGATAGCATCCTGGTTCGGGGGCGGTACCGGTTGGAACTGGCTGACAACAATTTCGCTGTATTTGCAGCCAGGACAGCCGCTTTATGTGCTACTCTATGCGACTGCAATCATCTTCTTCTGTTTCTTCTACACGGCGTTGGTTTTCAACCCGCGTGAAACAGCAGATAACCTGAAGAAGTCTGGTGCATTCGTACCGGGAATTCGTCCGGGAGAGCAAACGGCGAAGTATATCGATAAAGTAATGACACGTCTGACCTTAATCGGCGCACTGTATATTACCTTTATCTGCCTGATCCCGGAGTTCATGCGTGATGCCATGAAGGTTCCCTTCTACTTTGGCGGTACTTCACTGCTCATCGTAGTGGTTGTCATCATGGACTTTATGGCTCAAGTGCAAACTCTGATGATGTCGAGTCAGTACGAGTCTGCATTGAAGAAAGCTAACCTGAAAGGCTACGGCCGTTAATTCAGGCGCTTGAGAAGTTACGGAGAGTAAAAATGAAAGTTCGTGCTTCCGTCAAGAAATTATGTCGTAACTGCAAAATCATCCGTCGCGACGGTGTCGTACGTGTGATCTGCAGCGCCGAGCCTAAGCATAAACAGCGCCAGGGCTGATTTTCTCACATATTTTTCTTGCAAAGTCGGGTTGAGCTGGCTAGATTAGCCAGCCAATCTTTTGTATGTCGATGCGTTTCCATTTGAGTATCCTGAAAACGGGCTTTTCAGCATGGTTCGCATTTATTTAATTATAGGAGTGCATAGTGGCCCGTATAGCAGGCATTAACATTCCTGATCAAAAACACACCGTTATCGCATTAACTTCGATTTTCGGTATCGGCAAAACCCGTTCTAAAGCCATCTGTGCTGAAACGGGCATCGCTGAAAATGTTAAGATCAGTGAGCTGTCTGAAGAACAAATTGATCAGCTGCGTGATGCAGTTGCGAAATTCGTTGTAGAAGGTGATCTGCGCCGTGAAATCACCCTGAGCATCAAGCGTCTGATGGACCTTGGTTGCTATCGTGGTTTGCGCCATCGTCGTGGTCTGCCAGTGCGCGGTCAGCGTACCAAGACCAACGCACGTACCCGTAAGGGTCCGCGTAAACCGATCAAGAAATAATCGGGGTGAGTAAATAATGGCAAAGGCACCAGTTCGTGCACGTAAGCGTGTAAGAAAGCAAGTCTCAGATGGCGTGGCTCACGTCCATGCTTCTTTTAACAACACCATCGTTACCATTACTGATCGTCAGGGTAACGCACTGGGTTGGGCAACCGCCGGTGGTTCCGGTTTCCGCGGTTCACGTAAATCTACCCCGTTTGCTGCTCAGGTCGCTGCAGAGCGCTGTGCAGAAGCCGTGAAAGATTACGGTATTAAGAACCTGGAAGTTATGGTTAAGGGTCCGGGTCCGGGTCGCGAATCTACTATTCGTGCTCTGAACGCCGCTGGTTTCCGCATCACTAATATTACTGATGTGACTCCGATCCCTCACAACGGTTGTCGTCCGCCGAAAAAACGTCGCGTATAACGCCTCGTTTTTAGGATAGTTGGAGAAAGAAAATGGCAAGATATTTGGGTCCTAAGCTCAAGCTGAGCCGTCGTGAGGGCACTGACTTATTCCTTAAGTCTGGTGTTCGCGCGATCGATTCCAAGTGCAAAATTGAACAAGCCCCTGGTCAGCATGGTGCGCGTAAACCGCGTCTGTCTGATTACGGCGGTCAGTTACGTGAAAAGCAAAAAGTTCGTCGTATCTACGGCGTGCTGGAGCGTCAGTTCCGTAACTACTATAAAGAAGCAGCGCGTCTGAAAGGCAACACCGGTGAAAACCTGTTAGCTCTGCTGGAAGGTCGTCTGGATAACGTAGTTTACCGTATGGGTTTTGGTGCCACTCGTGCAGAGTCACGTCAGCTGGTTAGCCACAAATCTATCCTGGTGAACGGCCGCGTTGTTAACATCGCTTCTTATCAGGTATCTCCGAATGATGTCGTTAGCATCCGTGAGAAAGCCAAAAAGCAATCTCGCGTGAAGGCCGCTCTGGAGCTGGCTGAGCAGCGTGAAAAGCCAACCTGGCTGGAAGTTGATGCGACTAAGATGGAAGGTGTGTTCAAGCGTATTCCTGAGCGTACTGATCTGTCTGCGGACATTAACGAACACCTGATCGTCGAGCTTTACTCTAAGTAAAGCTTAGTACCAAAGAGAGGACACAATGCAGGGTTCTGTGACAGAGTTTCTAAAACCGCGCCTGGTAGATATCGAGCAAGTGAGTTCGACGCACGCCAAGGTGACCCTTGAGCCGTTAGAGCGTGGCTTTGGCCATACTCTTGGCAACGCACTGCGCCGTATTCTGCTTTCTTCCATGCCGGGTTGCGCGGTGACCGAGGTTGAGATTGATGGCGTGCTCCACGAGTACTCCACCAAAGAGGGCGTACAGGAAGATATCCTGGAAATCCTGCTTAACCTGAAAGGGCTGGCGGTAAGAGTTCAGGGTAAAGATGAAGTCATTCTGACCTTGAATAAATCTGGCATTGGCCCTGTGACTGCAGCCGACATTACCCACGACGGTGATGTCGAAATCGTCAAGCCGCAGCATGTGATCTGCCATCTGACCGATGAAAACGCATCTATTAGCATGCGTATCAAAGTTCAGCGTGGTCGTGGTTATGTGCCGGCTTCTGCCCGAATTCATTCGGAAGAAGATGAGCGCCCAATCGGCCGTCTGTTAGTTGACGCATGCTACAGCCCTGTAGACCGTATCGCCTACAATGTTGAAGCAGCGCGTGTTGAACAGCGTACCGACCTGGACAAGCTGGTCATCGAAATGGAAACCAACGGCACAATCGATCCTGAAGAGGCGATTCGTCGTGCGGCAACCATCCTGGCAGAACAACTGGAAGCTTTCGTTGACTTACGTGATGTACGTCAGCCGGAAGTGAAAGAAGAGAAACCAGAATTCGATCCGATCCTGCTGCGCCCTGTTGACGATCTGGAATTGACTGTCCGCTCTGCTAACTGCCTTAAGGCAGAAGCTATCCACTACATCGGTGATCTGGTACAGCGTACCGAGGTTGAGCTGCTCAAAACGCCTAACCTGGGTAAAAAATCTCTTACCGAGATTAAAGACGTGCTGGCCTCACGTGGTCTGTCTCTGGGCATGCGCCTGGAAAACTGGCCACCGGCAAGCATCGCTGATGAATAACCGGATCACAGGTTAAGGTTTCACTGAGAAGGATAAGGTCATGCGCCATCGTAAGAGTGGTCGTCAACTGAACCGTAACAGCAGCCATCGTCAGGCTATGTTCCGCAACATGGCTGGTTCTCTGGTTCGTCATGAGATCATTAAGACGACTCTGCCGAAAGCCAAAGAGCTGCGTCGCGTAGTTGAGCCGCTGATTACTCTTGCCAAGACCGACAGCGTAGCTAATCGTCGTCTGGCATTCGCCCGCACTCGTGATAACGAGATCGTGGCAAAACTGTTTAATGAGCTGGGCCCGCGTTTCGCGAGCCGTGCCGGTGGTTACACTCGTATTCTGAAGTGTGGCTTCCGTGCTGGTGACAACGCTCCGATGGCATACATCGAGCTGGTTGATCGTCCAGAAGCTCAAGCAGAAGCTGCTGCAGAGTAATTTGCAGTAACGTAAAAGACCCGCTTCGGCGGGTTTTTTATTACCTGTCGTTTCTTCCCATTTCCCCCCCTTCCGCTATGCTGATGGCTGATATCCCGATCAGGAGCGACTCATGTGGTTAATTGATCAACTTGCCGAACAGCACATTCTTGCTGCTCAGGAAAAAGGTGAACTTAGCAATTTGCCTGGTGAGGGTGCGCCGTTGCAACTCGATGATGAAAGTGGTGTCCCTGAAGAACTGCGTACGGGGTACCGGTTGTTGAAGAATGCCGGATTTTTACCGCCAGAGTTGGAAATGCGCCGTGAAGCCATGCAAGTTCAGGATCTGCTTCGGGAATTGGATCCTGATGATCATCAGGCCCATGAACTATCGAAACGACTGAGTTTACTGGAGCTCAAATTACGTCAGGCGGGAATGAGTACCGGGTTTCTGCGTGGCGAGTATAGTGATGCGATTAAACAGCGTCTGATGCAGGAGAAATAATATGTACCGTATCGGTCAGCTAGCCAAAATGGCAGATGTCACACCTGACACCATTCGTTTTTATGAAAAACAACAGATGATGGATCATGAAGTCAGAACCGAAGGGGGATTTCGTTTATATAGTGATGATGACTTACAACGTCTGCGCTTTATCCGTTATGGGCGTCAGCTGGGGTTTAGCCTCGATTCTATTCGTGGGTTATTATCGATCCGCATCGATCCTGAACATCATACCTGTCAGGAATCTAAAGCTATTGTGGCGAAGCGTCTTGATGAGGTCAGTTTAATGATTGCTGAGTTGCAAACTATCCAGCGTTCGTTGCAGCGACTGGCGGAAACCTGCTGTGGTGATTTACATAGCAGCGCCTGTTGCTCAATCCTGGAGGCCCTGGAGAATGGAGAAGAACCGCATCCGGAAATTTGCTGTAGTAAGGATTGAATTTATGGCGCAAAGGCCTATAGTTGCGCAATCACTAACCGGAGGGAATATGAGCCGTTATCAGCACCAAAAAGGTCAGATTAAAGACAACGCTATCGAGGCATTATTACACGATCCGCTCTTTCGCCAGCGTGTAGAACAGAATCAAAAAGGGAAAGGTAGCTATCGTCGCAAAGACAAATATGCGAAACGAGGTAGCTGGGAGGCCAGTGGTAAGCAAAGCTGTTTACCACTGGCCTTCTGGTTTTAATCATAAAAAACCGCCTGGTCAGGCGGTTCCTTGAATCAGATTTTGTTATTTTGTTGTTTAAGCAGGTCACGAATTTCCGTCAGTAACAACTCTTCGTTGGATGGTTTTGGATCCGGCTTTTCCACTTCTTTCTTTTTATACAATTTATTCATGAGCTTGATAGCGATAAAAATGGCAAGCGCCACGATTACGAAATCAAAAATACTCTGAATAAACACGCCGTATTCCATCACTACAGGCGCTACTGCGCCTTCTGCGGGTTTGAGTACCCATTTGAATTGCTTAAAATCGACCCCGCCGATCAGCAAGCCTAATGGTGGCATGATGATATTAGCCACCAGCGATGAAACAATTTTACCGAAAGCGGCACCGATAATCACACCAACTGCGAGGTCAACCACATTGCCACGCATCGCAAAATCACGAAACTCTTTGAAAAAACTCATTGTTATCTCCTTGTCCTGGCCAATGCCTAAAGTTTAACAAACCTTTCAACATTTGCCATTACAACAAGGGATTAAGTTGGATTATCACGGCGGGCAACGGATTGCCCGCAGCGATTACAGGAAGAAGGGGCTTGGTTGGAATAGCCGTTCGACATCTGGCACAAACTTCTTGTCGGTCAGGAACATGATCACATGATCCCCCTGTTCTACGCGCACGTTATCATTAGCAATGATCACTTCATCGCCACGCACTACAGCACCAATGATGGTGCCGGGTGGCAATTTAATATCTTCAATCAGGCGTCCGACCACGCGTGAAGTTGTCTCTTCACCATGAGCGATCGCTTCGATCGCCTCAGCGATACCGCGGCGTAATGATGAAACACCGACAATGTCAGCTTTACGCACGTGTCCCAACAGCGCGGAAATGGTGGCCTGCTGCGGTGAAATAGCAATATCGATCACGCTCCCCTGAACCAGATCAACATAGGCCCGGCGTTGGATCAACACCATGACCTTTTTCGCTCCCATTTTCTTCGCCAGCATTGCTGACATGATGTTGGCTTCATCGTCGTTGGTTACAGCAATAAACAGATCGATTTGATCGACATGTTCTTCTGCCAGCAACTCCTGATCCGAAGCATCACCGTAGAATACGATCGTATCCTGCAACTGCTCGGCCAGTTCAGCCGCACGTTGCGGATTTCGTTCGATTAACTTGACGCTGTACTGTTTTTCCAGACGCTGCGCCAGGCCAAAGCCAATATTCCCGCCGCCAACCAACATGATGCGTTTGTAGGGTTTTTCCAGACGCTGCATCTCGCTCATCACCGCACGAATATGTTGGCTTGCCGCGATAAAGAAGACTTCATCACCCGCTTCAACGATAGTTGAACCCTGCGGACGAATCGGGCGATCCTGGCGGAAGATGGCGGCAACACGGGTATCGATATGCGGCATGTGTTCGCGCAAAATGGAGAGCGGATTCCCCACCAGTGGCCCACCATAATAGGCTTTGACCACAGCCAGACTCACTTTTCCTTCGGCAAAGTTCACCACCTGCAGCGCGCCGGGATACTGGATCAACCGGTAGATATTGTCGATCACCAGTTGTTCAGGTGAGATCAAATGGTCGATTGGCACCGCTTCGGGTACAAACAGTTTTTCAGCGTCTCGCAGATAATCGGCCGCACGAATACGGGCAATACGGTTTGGCGTATTGAAAAGCGAATAGGCGATCTGACAAGCGATCATATTGGTTTCGTCCGAACTGGTTACGGCAACCAGCATATCGGCATCCTCAGCACCCGCTTCGCGCAGAATGCGTGGATGAGAACCATGACCGTGTACGACGCGCAGATCAAATTTGTCCTGTAACTGACGCAAACGGGTGGGGTCACTGTCCACCACGGTAATGTCGTTGTTTTCACCTACCAGGTTTTCTGCGAGGGTTCCGCCGACCTGTCCGGCACCGAGGATAATAATTTTCATCGCGATGAGCTCTTGTCAGATTGCGCCGTATTATTTTTTCATCAACTTAGCGTAGAAGAAACCATCTCCGCCATCTGTGCTGGGAAATACCTGCCAGCCATTCGCCTGGCCTTGCGGCAATGTCTCAGCTGTCGCATCGGGATGGGTGTCCAGAAATGCGCTGATTTGCTGATGGTTTTCTTCCGGCAGGATCGAGCAGGTGGCGTAAAGCAGTGTGCCCCCGCTTTTCAGTCGTGGCCATACCGCTGCGAGGATTTCACGTTGCAGGCTGGCCAGTTCGGCGACATCCCGATCGCGTCGCAGCCATTTAATATCGGGATGGCGACGAATCACTCCGGTTGCCGAACAGGGGGCATCCAGCAGAATACGGTCAAATTGCTGATCACCACACCATTGTGTCGGGGTACGGCCATCTCCCTGACGCACATCTGCCTGCATGCCGAGGCGTTGCAGATTGTCCTTTACGCGCACCAGACGTTGCTCATCAATATCGACGGCTAACACCTGCGCCTGCGGTGCGATTTCAAGGATATGGGTGGTTTTTCCACCCGGGGCGGCACAAAGATCGAGGATGGTTTCGCCATTCTGTGGTTCAAGCAACAACGCGCAGCGCTGTGCGGATAAATCCTGCACCGTTACCCAGCCCTGATCGAAACCGGGTAACTGCCCGACAGGAGCCGGAGCTTCCAGACGCAGTGCATCAGGGGCATCCCCCGGGAAAGCGTTCTTTTCTGCCTGCGCAAGTAATGCCAGCCATGCGTCACGAGAGTGATGCTGACGATTGACGCGCAGCCACATTGGCGGGCGCTGATTATTCGCTTCAACAATCTGCTCCCACTGCTCAGGCCATGCGGTTTGCAAACGTTTAAGCAACCAGCCGGGATGTAAATAGCGCTGCGTACCCTGATCCACTTCAGCTACCAGCGCTTCCTGCTGACGCTGGAACTGGCGCAATACGCCATTGAGTAATCCTTTCAGGTTGGCACGCTTCAGCACCTCAGCACCGGCCACGGTTTCCGCCAGCGCAGCATGGGGCGGTATCCGGGTATACAGCAACTGATACAGTCCGACCATAATCAGATAATGGAGAACGCGCTGTTTGCCGGTTAAGGGGCGCTCCATCAGCTTGCCAATTAATGCTTCAAGCTGCGGCAAGGTACGCATGACGCCAAAGCAGAGCTCCTGCAATAACGCAGCGTCTTTATCGGACAGCGCTTTTTGCGCACCAGGCAGAATAGCGCTCAGCGATTCGCCTTTATCCACTACGCGTTCAATTAGTTGCGCGGCCAGGCTACGCAGGTTTGTCGTTTTTTTCATGCAATTCATTCATCAAACAAAAAGCCCGGTATTAACCGGGCTATGGGATCAGGCCAGAATGCTGCCAGGAGTGAACCATTCGCGGCGCGAGTTAAGCAGATCCTGTGCGGACATGGCTTTTTTACCGGCAGGCTGTAGCGAGAGCAAATTCAGAACACCATCAGCCGTCGCAATCTGAATACCTTGCTTATCGGCATGAAGTATTTCACCAGGCTGTTTGGCCTGATGAGGTAACACGCTGGCTTGCCAGACTTTCACCGGTTGATCATCAACCATGAAATAGCTCATCGGCCAGGGATTGAATGCGCGAATACAACGTTCGAGTTGTGCGGCAGACAGCGTCCAGTCGAGACGGGCCTCTTCTTTGCTCAACTTCTCAGCGTAGCTGACCAGCGCTTCGTCCTGTTTTTCCGGCTGGATACTGTCGTTAGCCAGCTGCGCCAGTGTCTTCAGCATTCCTTCAGGGCCGAGTTGCGCTAACTTGTCATACAGCGTGGCACTGGTGTCATGTTCGGTAATCGGACAGGCGAGTTTATACAGCATGTCGCCGGTATCCAGGCCTACATCCATCTGCATAATGGTCACGCCGGTTTCGGCATCGCCAGCCCAGAGTGAACGTTGAATCGGCGCGGCACCACGCCAGCGCGGCAGCAGTGAACCGTGAACATTGATACAACCCAGACGCGGCATATCCAGCACTGCTTTTGGCAGAATCAGGCCATAAGCCACCACCACCATGACATCAGCTTGCAAGTCGGCGACCAGATGCTGGTTCTCTGCAGGTTTTAATGATTTCGGCTGAAAAACCGGAACGTCATGAGCCTGTGCCAGTACTTTTACCGGGCTGGGCGTGAGTTTGTTGCCACGCCCGGCAGGGCGATCGGGCTGCGTGAAGACGCCAACCACCTGATGCTCAGAAGCAAGCAACGCGTCAAGATGACGCGCTGCAAAGTCAGGTGTACCGGCAAAGATGATTTTTAGCGGTGCGGACACAGTTTAACCTTCTATTTGCACTCAGGATGCGCGTGCATTCTGGCGTGCCAGTTTTTCCAGTTTCTGTTTAATGCGCTGACGTTTCAGCGGGGACAGATAATCAATAAAAAGTTTGCCATCAAGATGGTCGATTTCATGCTGAATGCAGATCGCCAGCAAGCCATCGGTTTCAAGCTCGAAAGTGTTGCCATCACGATCCTGCGCGCGCACTTTCACCCACTCGGCGCGCGGTACAAAAGCGCGTTGTTCCGGGATGGAGAGACAACCTTCTTCGATGCCGGTTTCGCCGCCTTTTTCCAGCAACTCCGGGTTGATCAACACCAGACGCTCTTCACGGCTTTCCGACACATCAATCACGATAATGCGCTGATGAATATCAACCTGAGTCGCCGCAAGGCCAATGCCTTCTTCGGCGTACATCGTTTCAAACATGTCATCGACGATGCGTTGCACCCCAGCATCGACGGTTTTCACCGGTGCCGCGATTTTGCGAAGACGGTCATCAGGGTAATGTAATACCTGCAAAACTGACATAAATTTCCAGATCTGTATGCGTTAAAGAAAAGATTACTACCTCATATTGTAGACTTTTTGGGGCCTGATTGACAGCATTGCACCGCATAATGACACCGGCTGAACAGGGAGTGAGGCGTGGATAAAATTGAGTGGATGCTCAGGCTGGCAAATGTGAAAGGACTCAGCGGGCAGCAGGTCCGTCATCTGGCGGAAAGGCTGCAAACTACCGGGCATATGGATGATGATTTAATGGCGTCGCAGCGACTGAGCGAAGCGCAGCGAAAACAATTTCATACGCTATGTCCACGGCAGCTTTTACGCACCCACCAGTGGCTGGAGAATCCACAACATCAGCTGCTTTCGGTGCTGGATAGCGATTTTCCCCCTGCGCTGGCTGAAATCAGTCGTTTTCCTTCATTATTGTATGTGGTGGGTAATGTCGCAGCATTACATACCCCGCAACTTGCTGTCGTCGGGAGCCGCCGCTGTTCGCATTATGGAAGAGAGTGGGGAGGCTATTTTACACAACAACTGGCGGTGAATGGATTGACCATCACCAGCGGTCTGGCGCTGGGTGTCGATGGCATAGCCCATCGGGCTGCACTCAATGCGTCTGGTAAAACCATCGCGGTATTGGGAAGTGGGCTGAAACATATCTATCCGAAAAGTCATCGTCAGCTGGCACAGGATATCGTTAACAACGGCGGCGCACTGGTTTCGGAGTTTCCTCTGGATATGGCCCCGTATGCGGTCAATTTTCCACGGCGTAATCGTATTATCAGCGGGCTGAGTCTCGGCGTGCTGGTGGTAGAAGCCTCTTTTAAAAGCGGTTCACTGGTGACGGCGCGTTATGCACTGGAACAAAACCGCAATGTTTATGCCTTGCCTGGTGCATTGGGTAACCCAGGCAGTGAAGGGACGCACTGGTTAATACAGCAGGGTGCGTTGCTGGTTGTGCATCCTGATAATATTCTCGAAGATCTGCATTCCACGCTTCGCTGGTTGCCTGCAACAACCTCAGAAACAATATATTCACAAGACAGTGACGATGTTCCATTGCCATTTGCAGACGTGTTGGCTAACGTAGGTGATGAGGTTACACCTGTTGACGTCGTCGCTGAACGTGCCGGCCAACCTGTGCCAGTTATCTCAGCCCAGTTGCTGGAGCTGGAGTTAGCAGGATGGATCGCAGCTGTACCCGGCGGCTATGTCCGATTGAGGAGGGCATGCCATGTTCGACGTACTTATGTACTTGTTTGAGACCTATATCCACAACGAAGCCGAAATGCGCGTTGATCAGGATAAATTGACCGATGATTTAACTGATGCCGGTTTTCATCGTGAAGATATCTACAATGCGTTGAATTGGCTTGAGAGACTGGCGGATTACCAGGAAGGTTTGGTTGCGCCAGTGTTGCTGGCGAACGATCCGCTCTCAATGCGAATCTACACGGAGGAAGAGAGCCTGCGTCTGGATGCCGAATGTCGTGGTTTTATTCTGTTCCTGGAACAAATTCAGGTGCTGAATATGGAAACTCGCGAAATGGTTATCGAACGTGTGATGGCCCTCGATACCCTCGAATTCGATCTGGAAGATCTCAAATGGGTGGTGCTGATGGTGTTGTTTAACATCCCAGGATGCGAAAATGCCTATCAGCAAATGGAAGAACTGTTATTCGACGTCAATGAAGGTATGCTGCATTAATTTGCGATTGATGCATCGGGTTATATGAGTAAATCAGCACTATTTACCGTGCGTAAACATGATCCCTGCCCCGCTTGCGGGGCAGATCTGGTGATACGTGCCGGCAAACATGGTCCATTTCTTGGCTGTGCCAACTTTCCTGTCTGCGAGTATATCCGCCCGCTGAAAAACCAGGGCGATGGTCATATCGTTAAAGTCCTGGAAGGCCATGCTTGCCCGCAGTGCGGCGCTGATAAAGTGCTGCGTCAGGGACGCTTTGGCATGTTTGTCGGATGTAGCCACTATCCTGAATGTGATTATACGGAAACGATTGATAAGCCTGACGAGACGGCTATTGCTTGTCCACAGTGTCAAAGCGGGAAGCTGGTTCAGCGTCGTTCGCGCTATGGTAAGACGTTCCACTCCTGCGATCGTTATCCAGACTGCCAGTTTGCGCTGAATGCGACCCCTGTGGAGGGCGTCTGCCCGCACTGCCAATTCCCTCTATTAATTGAAAAGAAAACCGCGCAGGGCAAGAAACGTTTCTGCGCCAGTAAGCGCTGCGGTAAACCCGTTGTGCAGGACAATGAATTACCATGATGCAAAATCACTCTTCAGCGGAAAGTCTGGATTTCTGTATTCAACAGTTACAGCAACATGCGGTGATCGCCTATCCCACAGAGGCGGTCTTTGGTCTGGGATGCGACCCGGACAGCGAAAGTGCTGTGATGTCATTGCTGGCGCTGAAACAGCGGCCAGTCGAAAAAGGATTGATCCTGATTGCCGCCGACTATACTCAGCTGGAACCCTACGTCGCTGATCAGGAACTTTCCGTGGTGCAGCGTGAACGTATGTTTGCCTGCTGGCCAGGACCGGTCACGTTTGTTGTACCAGCATCGCCACACACGCCGCGTTGGTTAACCGGACGTTTTGACTCGCTGGCGATTCGCGTTAGCGATCATCCTGATGTGCAGGCGTTATGCCGACGTTTTGGCAAACCGCTGGTTTCAACCAGTGCCAATCTTTCAGGTGAACCGCCGTGCCGTACTGTTGCGGAAGTCGCTCAGCAATTTGGTGCTGAGTTTCCGGTCTTAGCCGGTGATACTGGCGGGCGTCTTAATCCTTCTGAAATTCGCGACGTTATCAGCGGCGAACTTATCCGTCAGGGCTAATTTATGGAAAACTTTGCCGTTTTTGGTAACCCGATCGAGCACAGTAAATCACCTTTTATCCATCGCTTGTTCGCAGAGCAAACGGGAATTGAACATCACTATGGTCGCGTATGTGCACCTGTGGATGGTTTCCCGCAGGCAATCAGCGAGTTTTTTTCGTCGGGTGGGAAAGGGGCGAACGTTACGCTGCCATTCAAACAACAGGCGTGGGAGTTTGCCGATGAGCTCAGCGAGCGAGCGGCATTGTCAGGTGCGGTCAATACGTTGAAGAAGGATGCGCAAGGTCAGATTCTGGGTGATAACACGGATGGTATCGGCTTACTGAGTGATCTTGAGCGGCTTGATATGATCCGTCCCGGAGACCGGGTGTTGCTGGTGGGAGCGGGAGGAGCGGCACGCGGCGTGATTTTGCCTCTGCTTTCATTAGGATGTTCCCTCACAGTGGCGAATCGTACAGTTGAAAAGGCGGAGCTGCTTGCGGATATTTTTAAGCATAGCGGAGCTATTCATGGCTGCGGTTTTACCTCTCTGGCCGGTCAGTCATTTGATCTGATTATCAATGCCACTTCCAGCGGTGTGAAAGGCGATGTGCCGCCACTACCTGCTTCATTGATTTCTCACCATACGCGCTGTTATGACATGTTTTACCAGCCAGGTCTGACGCCGTTTTTGCTTTGGTGCCAGCAGCAAGGGGCACAGCAACTCGCCGATGGGCTGGGCATGCTGGTGGGGCAGGCAGCGCATGCTTTTCAGTTATGGCATGGTGTGATGCCTGAGATCACCCCCGTGATTGCGCAATTAAAGCAGGCGATGCAGCCGTGAATCAGGCTATTCAGTTCCCTGATCGGGAAGAGTGGGATCAACACCAGCAGGCGGTGTGTTTTCCGGCGATGGTTAATGGTATGGGGCTGATGTGCGCGATCTCAGTTACGTCTTTACATGACCGATTCGGTGAGGGAGAAGCGATGGCGCTGTTTAGCGCCCATCGCTGGGATCTGGAAGACGAAGCTGAACAACTTATTCGCAATGATGAGGTAGATAATCAGGGCTGGGTCTGGCTTTCCTGAGCGAGATAATCGTTTTTCCAGCCAACATAGTTGTTGGCAGAGTAACGAAGCCCTTCGATTTCGGCTTCATTTAGTGGGCGAATTTGTTTCACCGGGCTGCCTAAATACAGGTAGCCACTTTCCAGACGCTTTCCGGGTGGAACCAGGCTACCTGCGCCAATCATCACATCCTCTTCTACTATTACACCATCCAGCAGAATCGATCCCATGCCAACCAGAACGCGATCGCCGATGGTGCAGCCATGCAGCATAGCTTTATGACCTACCGTGACATCTGCGCCAATCACCAGGGGATAACCCGTCGGATTGCTGGCTGACTTATGCGTCACATGAAGTACGCTGCCATCCTGAATATTGGTTCGTGCGCCAATGATCACCTGATTTACGTCACCACGAATGGCGACCAGCGGCCAGATGCTGACATCGTCTCCTAATACAACATCGCCGACGACAACACTGCTTTTGTCGATCATGACGCGATCGCCAGTTTGCGGGTAGCTGCTTTTATAGGGACGTAGGGCTGTGGACATGATCTTTCTCCTTTCTCTCATTTATGCCTAGCCTGAGCGCGATCGATGCGGCAGACAAGCGAATTATTGAGCGGATCGTTCGTGATCTCAGCAGAAAGGATGAAAACTCGCCACTCGAATCAAAAGATCGAAAAAAGGGGTTGTGCAAAAAAATCGGATCCCTATAATGCGCCTCCACTGACACGGCAAAGCGGCAACGCAGACGGTCAGCGAGGGACGAAGTGATTCATCCCGCCGGAGAAAGTCGCTGAAAAAAGTGATTGACTCTGAAGGAGGAAAGCGTAATATACGCCACCTCGCGACAGACGGTTAACCCGCTGTTCGCACCGCTCTTTAACAATTTATCAGACAATCTGTGTGGGCACTCGCAGGATTGATATCAAAAGTCTACGGACTTAAAAAATATCAAGTCTCAAGAGTGAACACGTAATTCATTACGAAGTTTAATTCTTTGAGCATCAAACTTAAATTGAAGAGTTTGATCATGGCTCAGATTGAACGCTGGCGGCAGGCCTAACACATGCAAGTCGAACGGTAGCACAGAGGAGCTTGCTCCTTGGGTGACGAGTGGCGGACGGGTGAGTAATGTCTGGGGATCTGCCCGATGGAGGGGGATAACTACTGGAA